>NZ_PGUB01000033.1:0-47176 GCF_002924285.1 Aquimarina sp. I32.4
ACGTATACTGCGAGTTATATAATAACAGCAGGCGATATTACAGCAGGAAGTTTTAGTAATACAGCAGTTGCGAGTGCAGCGAACCCATTAGGAGGAGCAACGGTAACCGATGATTCCGATGATCCAGATAATACTACCGATGTTGATCCTGATAATAATGGTAGTCCCGATGACCCAACAGTAACTGATCTAAGTCAACCACTATTGGATATAACAAAAGAAGCAACTTTGGATGATACCAATGGTAATGGCTTTGCAGATGTAGGGGAAAATATTAATTATAGCTTTATTGTTACTAATATTGGTAATGTAGATTTAACAGATATCAGTGTTAGTGATCCTAATGCGGTGGTTACTCCAACTACTACAATAAGTTTAGTAGCAGGTGCTATAGATAATAGCACATATACAGCAATACATACATTGACACAAAGTGAAATTGACTCAGGAAGTTTTACGAATCAAGCTGTAGTAAGTGGAGAGGATCCAGATGGGATAACTATTACAGATAATTCTGATGACCCTAATAATGCTACCAATGTTGACCCGAATAATGACGGAAGTCCAGATGATTCAACGGTTATCACGTTGGTGCCTAATCCAATGATTAGCCTTACGAAGTCTGATAATGCACCAGTAGATGGATCTTACGATACTGTAGGAGAAGCAATAACGTATGTAATAGAAGTAACAAATAATGGGAATGTAACATTATCTAATGTAGTTATATCAGATCCTAATGCTAATACTATAGTTCCTGCTACAGTAATGAGTATAGATCCAGGACAAACAGTAACAGCAACTGCTACACATGTAATTACTCAAGCAGATATAGATCTTGGTACGGTGACAAATACAGCTAGTGTAACAGCAGAGGATCCTAGTAGTACTGTAGTAAATGATAATTCTGATGACCCTGATACTGCAGCTCCAGATGATGCAACAATAACAACTGTTGATCAAAACCCAGAACTTACCTTAACTAAATTGGCAGATGCCGCTCCTGATGGAGCATATGATACTGTAGGAGAGGTAATAACTTATACATTAGAAGTGATTAATACAGGTACTGTTACCATTAATAATATTGTTGTTACAGATCTCAATGCAGATGCAGGTAGTGTTACTCCGGCTTCTATTGCTACTTTGGCACCAGGAGATAGAGTTACAGTTACAGCCTCTCATACTATTGTTCAGGCAGATCTTGATGCTGGGATTGTTATAAACAGAGCAGATGTAGTAGGAGAAACTCCAGGAGGAATCCCTGTAATGGATATTTCTGATGACCCAGCAACACCAGACCCTGATGATGCTACAGAAACAGAGACAGGTTTGATTACTATAGGAAGACTATCGGTAACAAAGGTTGCTAATCCTATAATATTTACAAATGTAGGGGAGGTGATTACTTATACTATCGAAATAGAAAATGTAGGAACTGTTACTTTGAATAATGTTAATGTAATAGATAACAATGCAACTATAGTATCTGGATTACCTATAACCACTTTGTTACCAGGAGCAACTACAACAGTTATTGCAGAACACGTGGTAACGCAAGATGATATCATAGCAGGAGAAATTATGAATAGTGCAGAGATAACAGCAACAACTCCAATAGGAGATACTGTTTCTGAAACGTCTGATGACCCTAATAATTCTAATGATAATGACCCTGATGCAGATGGTGATCCTGATGATATTACCGTAAGTGCGATTGATAGTGATGGAGATGGAGTTCCTGATCCTGATGACTTAGATGATGATAATGATGGTATCACAGATATAGAAGAACAAAACGGTGATCCTAACTTAGATACAGATGGTAATGGTATTATAGATCGATTAGATCTTGATTCTGATGGAGATGGATTGTATGATGTTTATGAATCAGGGGCAGATATTGAGGAATTAACAATTTCAAACGAGGGAGTGATTGAAGGTAATGTAGGAACAGATGGTATTCCTGATGGTGTACAGAATTCTGGAGAGTTTGACCAAGGAATTGTAGCCTACCCTATTAAAGATACAGATGGTGATGGTATAGATGATTTTCAGGATGTAGATGATGATAATGATGATATTTTAACTGTTGATGAAAATGCTGACCCAGATGGTAATGGTAATCCTGATGATGCTATTGATAGTGACGGTAATGGTGTGCCAAATTATTTAGAACCAAATGAGCCAATAGATGGGGATGATGGAGTTACAGTCTTTACAGGAATGTCACCAAATGGAGATGGAGTGAATGATACATTTGTAATCAGTGGAATAGAAAGATTAGAGAATTCATTATCAATTTATAATCGATGGGGGATTATGGTTTATGAATCCAAAAATTATGGAAGAGATAATAATTTCTTCAGAGGGATTTCTGAAGGAAGGGTAACAGTTGAAGAAAAAGATCAGTTACCAGCAGGTACTTATTATTATATACTTGAATATATTCTAGAATCTGGAGAACATAAAAAGAAAGCTGGATACTTATATATCAATAGATAATCAAATTAATCATATAAAATCTTACGAATAAAAAAAGTTCGTAACAAAACTATAAATATTAAACCATAGCGGATGAAAAATATACAAGCGATAATTGTAACCGTACTACTCAGTGTTTTGTTTTACAATGGTTATTCTCAGCAAGATGCTCAGTATACGCAGTATATGTATAATACAATTAGTATCAATCCTGCGTATGCAGGTAGTCGAGGTGTTTTAAGTATCATGGGACTTCACCGTAGCCAATGGGTTGGTTTGGATGGAGCTCCTCGTACACAAACACTTACATTAAATACTCCGATAGGAGGTAATGAACGTGTTGGTTTGGGTTTTTCTATAGTCAATGATGAGATAGGGCCTACAGATGAGACATATTTTGATATTGATTTTTCATATACCTTACCTACTTCAGAGAAGGGTAAATTAAGTTTAGGGCTAAAAGCAGGCGGTCATTTATTGAATGTTGATTTTCAACGATTATCACAATTTAGCAGTAATGATCGGTTGTTTGAGAATAATATAGATAATAAGTTTAGTCCTAATGTTGGAGTTGGAGTGTATTATCATACCGATCGATTTTATTTAGGTCTAAGTGCTCCCAATTTATTAGAGACGGATCATTTTGATGAGAGTTCAGCAAGTAGTGATAGTGATGCAGTAAGTTTTCTGGCCGAGGAGCGTATCAATTATTATTTGATAGCAGGTCATGTTTTTGATTTGAGTGATGAAGTTAAGTTTAAGCCAGCCATTTTGAGTAAGTTGGTTTTTGGCGCACCATTACAGGTTGATGTTTCTGCAAACTTTTTGTTGTATGATCGCTTGACCTTGGGAGCTGCCTATAGATGGGATGCTGCTATTAGTGGTACGATAGGATTTCAGATCACAGATGCGTTGATGATTGGTTTTGCTTATGATCGAGAAACGACAGAATTGGGTCAGACACAATTTAATGATGGGAGTTATGAGGTGATGTTACGATTTGAACTCTTTAAGAAATACAATAGAATGTTAACTCCTAGATTCTTCTAGTTATACAGCTAATAAGAAGAAAGATTTTGAAATACATGAAAAATAAAAATCAACCCCTAATTAGTCCAAGTTTTTAGATTAAAAATAAAAACGACATACGTATGAGTTTTAATAAACACATTATAAATATATTACTAAGTGTATTAGTATCAGGTATTATTTTTTCACAGGAGAAAAAATTAGCCAAGGCAAACGAAAGCTTTAATCGGTATGCTTTTGTAGATGCTAGAAAAATTTATCTTCAAGTAGCAGAAAGTGGATATGAATCTCCAGATTTATTAAAAAAACTAGGAGACTCTTATTACTTTAATGCAAAATTAGAAGATGCAATACCGTGGTATGAAAAATTAATTACAAAATACTCAGATAGTATTAATCCTGAATACTTATTTAGATATTCTCAAAGTTTAAAAAGTATACAACGGTATGAAGAAGCAGATAAAGTGATGGAGCAATTTCAAACACTTATCGGAAATGACCAGAGAGCCGAATCTTTTATGAATACTAGAGATTATCTAAATTTTATTGAACTACAATCAGGTAAATTCAGATTGTTAAAATTAGGGATAAACTCAAAATATTCAGATTATGCACCAAGCTTTGATAATCAAGGAAAATTGATATTTGCATCATCTCGTGGAGGAAATTCAGGAATGACAAAGGTTATACATGAGTGGGATAAAATGCCCTTTTTGGATTTATATTCTTCAGAAATTATAGAAAGCAATGGGATTCTGAAGACTCCGAAAAAAATAAAAGGAAAAATAAATACAAAATTTCATGAATCATCGACGTCATTTAGTAATGATGGGCAAACAGTGTATTTTACAAGAAATAACTATACCAAAAGAAAATTAGGGTCTAATGAACAAGGAACAGTATTGTTGAAAATCTATAGAGCTAGATTTCAAAATAACAAATGGACAAATATAGAGGAGTTACCTTTTAATAGCAATGAGTATTCTGTTGCCCACCCTACTTTGAGTAAAGACGGAACCAAGCTTTATTTTGCGAGTGATATGCCAGATAGTAGAGGGCTTTCTGATTTATATGTTGTAGATATAAAAGAAGATGGTACTTTTGGAACCCCTCAAAATTTGGGTGATAGAATTAATACAGAAGGAAGAGAAACTTTTCCTTATATAGGAGAATCTGGTAGTTTATATTTTGCCAGTGATGGTCATATTGGGTTAGGAGGATTAGATGTTTTTGTAACTGTACCAGAAGAATTTGGTGTATTTTCGATTCCTTATAATGTAGGGAAACCTGTGAATAGCTCAGAAGATGATTTTACGTTTGTACTAAATGAAGATACAAAAATTGGATATTTTTCTAGCAATCGCTCTGGTGGAAAAGGAAATGATGATATCTACAGTTTCAAACAAACAGAAGAACTGATAACCTCTTGTAGCCAATATGTAAAAGGAGTAGTGACAGATGGCACTTCTAAAGAACTTTTGGCTGATACAGAAGTGTTTTTGTTAGATGATTTGAATAATGAATTACAGCAAACCGTTACCAATGCAAAAGGAGTATATAAGTTTGATCTTGATTGTGAAAAATCATATATTATTAGAGCTAATAAAGTAATGTATAGCCCAACAGAAATTATTCTTGCTACAAATACGGTATTAGAACATGAGTATAATCAACCGTTACAATTAAATAAAGGTGGTTTAGCAGATAAAGAGGTGAAGCCAGGGGATGATCTCGCAAAACTTCTAGACCTCGAAGTTATATATTTTAACTTGAATAAATCATTTATTAGATCAGATGCAGAAATAGAGCTACAAAAAATTATTGCAGCACTAAAAGAGTACCCTAAGTTAAAAATAGATGTTCGATCTCATACCGATAGTAGAGCAAATGATAAATATAATATGTATCTCAGTGAGAAGAGAGCAAAAAGTACGGTTAAATACATTATTGAAAAAGGAGGGATAGATAAATCCCGAGTTACAGGTAAAGGATACGGAGAAACTGTATTAGTAAACAAATGTAAAGATGGAGTACCTTGTAGTAATGATGAGCACCAGCTAAATCGTAGAAGTGAATTTATCATTGTACAATAAACATAACTTTACTAGGTTTCTTATGTAAACTAGTAAGTTTATGTATATTTGATTTGTTGAACTCGTCTTTGGTTTTATTTTGTCAATGATAAATTTGTAGGCAGTAATAAAAGCAAAGACGAGTTTAGTATATATAAATACACTAGATCATAACATCACATATTATAAAAAATATTATTTAAAATGAAAACAGCTCAGGAATGGTTCAACTACGGTATAGAACTAGCAAAAGAATTTGGTCCCAAACTTTTAGTTGCAATACTGATCTATATTATTGGATCATGGATTATTAAAAAACTTATAGGTAGTGTAAAAAAGATTATGTCTAAGAGTTCTTATGATGAGTCTTTACAGAAATTTTTATTAAACCTGATAAGTTGGTCTTTAAAGATCTTTCTAGTTATTATGGTAATCTCTATGTTAGGGGTTGATGTAACTACTTTTGCTGCTGTAATTGCTGCAGCTGGTCTTGCAATAGGTATGGCGCTACAAGGTTCTTTATCTAATTTTGCAGGAGGAGTATTAATAATGATTTTTAGACCTTACAAAATAGGAGATGTTATAGAAGCTCAAGGTGTATTGGGGGTTGTAAAAGAAATTGAGATTTTTACTACCAAGCTAACTACTCCCGAAAATAAATTAGCTATAGTTCCTAATGGTATTATGGCAAATGGAAATATTATCAATTATACAGCAGAAGGAAAAATAAGAGTTGATATTACTATTGGTATAGGGTATGATGAAGATATTAAACAGGCTAAAGATGTGTTATTAGAAGTTTTAACATCCAATCCCAAGGTATTAAAAGACCCAGCACCTTCTATAAATGTTGTAGCGTTAGGGGAAAGCTCTGTTGATTTAGCAGTGCGACCATACAGTACCCCAGAGGATTATTGGGATGTATATTTCTCTACTCTAGAAAACTGTAAAATAAGTCTGGATAAAGCGGGTATAGAAATACCATATCCACACGCTGTAGAAATTCAAAAAGAAGCGTAGAGTTACAAGAGTATTGCAAAAAAATAGATAGAGAATATTATAAATACAGAAAACTCATAAAGTTTAAAAAAGCTTTATGAGTTTTCTGTATTCTGCTATGATGGGATGTATGATTATAAGGATATGAACATCTAAAATTACATCTTGTTATATGATGAATATCTTATCAATTTAAATGTTTTTTTTTTTGGACTAAAAACTGATAATTGACTTTTTTTGGAACAACAATTGGTTCGGTAAAATACATATATCATCGAATAAAGATTGTTTTTGAAATATAAAAGTAGGTTTAAACCTACTTTTATTTGTTCGTTTTAAGACTGTTTTTTGTTATGGTTTTGTTTTTAAGTCATTGTTTATCAGTTTTTTGGTTGTTTTTGTTATTGGTTTGTAAACTATTGTTGTTTATCCTTTTTTCATTTTGTTTAATCGTTTATATTGATGTGGTAAAACCAGAATTTTTATGTGGTATTTTGGTATTCGATTTTGGTAAATAGTAAGTATCTTTAAGTATTGTTTTTAAGCAAAACATATAGTTGCGATTTTTAGAATAAAAAACTTATTATTTACCCTCCTGAGTTTTTTATTCAAAATAGTAGACTTGAGATAAATAAGTTTACTATACCGAAACTAAGATAATTGTTTTAAAAGTGATATGTTTTTATTAATTGACAATGAGGCATTTTGTCAAATGTGGATTAATGAAAGAAAATAATAGAATGAAAGTCTTTTAAGAACGACATTATATGATTTGGTATAAAGTAAAGATCATATTTTTTTGAAGTAACTTATTTTTATAAGTTTTGTTGTAAAAAGTATGATTGAATAGTACAACCCCATAATTGTTACTTTGGCGAGCCAACAATGACAGGGTCTGAATAGCGATTAATTTAAAATAAATCAATCATTATGAGAGGAGAACTATTAGTATAGATATCCGTTTACCAGTTGTTAATCTTAATTACAATTGGATCAATATCGGTAACTCTTTATTCTTATCAAAGTTTCTTCGTTCAATTCTGAAAGATTCATTTTCAACCGTATCGTTTATTTGGTTTTACTTTTTTTATACCAAAAAAGAAAAGAGATCAATATTGTCATATTGTCTAGTACAATAAGGATTAAGATATGACTATAAAATATATAAAAATTAAACGATATTATATTGCATACTACAAACAACTGAAAAAGAAAAATTGAATTGATTATTAATTAGTTAATCAATCATTACGATACATTTTGACAATGTGTTTACTTAAACCTTCCGTTTTTAGGGGTAATTTCGGGAGGTTTTTTTTTGAATACTTTGTAAATAAACAGTATATAAATAAGAGTATGCTGTAAATGTAACATTTCATTACTTTGTTCTATATGGAACATAACATTGTTATGATGCATTTATAGTGAAATTTAGTTAAATTAAGTAGATTGTTGAAAGACTGTTTGGTAATTGTATCAAGCAGTTTTTTTTGCTATTCTTTATTCTTGAAGTAAGGATAATACCAGTTCTGATTTAAATTCACTCATAAGAAAAATGATGGATTTTTGACTTAGATGAAAAAGAAAATTCTGGCATAGCAGGGCTACGGTCATGTTTTATTTTGAAATATTAAACAAAAAGGCGCGGTTTTATTGAGTAAATTTAAGTTGGAAATGGTATAAGGAAAGTATTTTATTACAACAAATTTAAAGTGTAAATGGTATAAGATGTTTTTATATTTTAGCGGTATGATAGATATAAAACTTCTCGAATATATAGAATCATTTCTCACTCCACGAAGAGCTGGATTAAACAAGAAAATTCTTGACGAGCGCACGAATCATTTTACTGTTGCAGTAGAAGATGTGTATCAATTACATAATACAAGTGCAGTAATACGTAGTTGTGATGTTTTCGGAGTTCAAAATGTACATGTGATAGAAGAGGTAAATGTAAAACGAATTGATAGAGAGATCGCAATGGGGGCTCAAAAATGGGTCGATATCAACAGGTATGGATCAACAAAAGAATGTATATGTGCATTAAAAGAAAAAGGGTATCAGATTGTTGCTACAACACCACATGATGATTCTATTGTATTGAAAGATGTAGATGTATCTAAACCAGCAGCTTTTTTCTTTGGAAGAGAGCAGAAAGGGCTAAGTGACTTAGTTTTGGAAAATGCTGATAGTAAATTACATATACCAATGGTGGGTTTTACAGAAAGTCTTAATATATCTGTATCTGCAGCCATAATTTTGCAACATGTAACTTCTAAGCTTAGAGAAACTAGTGTTGCCTGGCAATTATCTGATGAGGAAAAATTAGAAAAAAGATTAGAATGGGCCAAAAAAGTAATTAAAAGTCACGAGCAAATTATAGCGCGTTATTATGAAAATGATGAAGATAAATAAATTTATAGTAGCGAGTATACTACTACTGTTGCTACATCTATAAAGAACTTTATCTTCTTTCTAATACTTTATATTCTTCATAACACTCGCTGATGGCATCCAAAATTTGAAGATCGTTTGCAAATTTTATAAAATCTACAGAATAATTACAATTACGAAGAATTTCATCAATATCCATTCGTTCTACCTGTAATAAAGCCATCAAGGTAGCGCGATCAAATTTGTTTTCTAGAAGATTTCTGATCTCGTCATCCTTCTTCATTTTTCGCAATTTTTTTAATTCTTTAGAGCGTTTACTAAAAATATTATATAGAAAATCAGCAGGGTTAAAAATAGCTCCCAAAACCTTATTAACAGCGCTAGGTTGTTTGCTTCCGCCTTCATATCCTGAGTTTAATCCTGATATGCTATATCGATAATTATTGTATATAGGTATTCTTTTTGCATCTATTTCAAGGTAACCAGTAAGTTGTACATCTGCAACGACTACTTCTTCTAAAGCGATTCCTAATTCGGTCATTTTTACTTTTACCTCACCAAATTTAATCCAGTCATTACTAACTCTTATCTGTAAAGGTTTGTATCCAATATAGGAAAAATATAAAGTATCATTTACTTTTGCAGGTATGCTGAAATTTCCTTTATCATCGGTTATTGTACCAATAACCTGACTAAGATTTACAATATGTACATTTTCAAGTTTTAAGTCTGTAGCAGCACTTAATACTTTTCCTAATACAATTCCTGAATTGTCATCCTGTGAGTAGGTGGTTATACTTATAAATAGTACGATATAAAATAGTATTCTCTTCATGTAAATAATATGACGTTCAATTTTTAATAAGATACCATAAAAATCGCGCCAAAAATCATATTACTATAAATTCCTTGATGTATTATGTATAAAGCGTAATACATCAAGGAGTATTTGATTTATCTTCGATCGCTACGTTTTCTTCGATCTCTTCTTTGATTACCTCCGCTACCTTTGCTTTCGCTTGAATCGCGTCTTTTTCCTTTGGGTTTAAACCCGTCGCTTCTGCGTTTCCCTTTGAATCCGCCACTGCTGTTACTATCACGACGACGACGTCCACCACCACCTCCTTTACGACCAGAGCCTTTAGAGATCTCAACATTAACTTTTCTGCCCTCCATTCTGAAATCTTCAAAGACTTCAAGAACTCGTTCTTGGTGTTCTGCATTGGTATTGAAAAAAGAAAAACTTTCCTTTACATCAACACGACTCAAAGAATCACCTCCTAGCTCTAATACTTCTTTTAAGAAGTCTTTTAGTTTCATCCAGTCGAATCCATCTTTTTCTCCTACATTGATAAAGTAACGAGTGCTTCCATCATTACTATATTCACCACCTTTTTCATTTATAGCGTTTAGATCCTTTGATTTTTTATAATAATTGTGGAAACGAGAAAATTCTACAGAAAAGAACTTTTTGATTAATTCTTCTTTAGAAAAACTTTCTAACACCTCATTAATAGAAGGTAAATAACTATCAATTTCATGGTTTATCTCTGCTTTTGCAATATCATTAGCAAGATGAAACAATTGAACTTGACATATTTCTTCACCGCTAGGGATATCTTTTTTCTCAAAACTCTTTTTGATGATTCGCTCTACAGACTTTATTTTTCTGACTTCACTTTTAGAAACAATGACCATAGATACACCGCTTTTTCCAGCACGACCTGTTCGACCACTTCTATGTGTATACGTTTCTATTTCATCAGGGAGTTGGTAATTGATTACATGTGTAACATCGTCTACATCAATTCCACGAGCAGCTACATCTGTAGCAACCAGCATTTGTATTTGTCGGTTTCTAAAGCTTTTCATTACCAAATCTCTTTGGTTTTGGCTTAGATCACCATGCAGGGCAGCAGCATTATATCCATCTCCGATAAGATTTTCGGCTACTTTTTGAGTATCTCTTTTAGTACGACAAAATATTACAGAAAAAATATCTGGATTAGCATCTGCTAGTCTTTTTAGTGCGGCGTAACGATCACGAGAATTTACAACATAGTATTCGTGAGACACATTTTTCGACCCTGTATTTTTATGACCTACAGTAATTTCTACTGGTTCTTGCATAAAACGTTTTGCAATAGTAGAAACCTCTTTAGGCATGGTTGCAGAGAATAACCATGTGTTTTTGTCTTTTGGAGTATGAGATAGAATAGCATTTATATCTTCATAGAACCCCATATTCAACATCTCGTCTGCTTCATCCAAGATACAATAACCAATATTGCTAATATCAACCATTTTACGGTTAATCATATCTTGCATTCTTCCAGGAGTAGCCACTATGATTTGTGCTCCTCGTTTTATTTGCTTTGCCTGCTCGGTAATACTAGCACCACCATAAATAGCAACGGTATGTAAACTAGGAATGTGCTTAGAGTAGTTTTTTAGTTCATTAGTAATCTGTAAGCAAAGTTCTCTAGTTGGAGAGAGGATTAATCCTTGCGTAATTCTACTGTTATGATCTATTTTTTCAATCAAAGGAAAGCCAAATGCGGCAGTTTTTCCTGTTCCGGTTTGCGCTAATGCAACAATGTCCGTATCTTCATTTAGCAAAATAGGTATTGCCTTTTCCTGCACTTCACTTGGGGTTTCAAACCCCATATCATTCACCGCCTTTATAATGGCTTCACCTAGGCCTAATGCTTCAAATTTATTCATATAGCTAAAAATAAGCCGCAAAGGTACGGTTTATTATCTGTCTATTACAATAACGAGACATTTATTATGTTGTTGCAATATGGTTTCTGAATCTTGATCTAGAGTTTCGCTATTTTTTTACCTCATTAATATTTATTATTTGACTATTTCTATCTCAAAAATTTTATCCCAATTTTTACCTGTTACAAATAATCGTTTTGTGTCTTTTTTATATGCTATACCATTGAGTACATTAAGATTATCATGTTGAGTTACTTTTTTTCGTAAACTACTAAGATTTATAACAGCTTCAAGAGCTCCGTTTTTGGGGTTAATAATGGCTATTCCGTCTTTTTGCCATGTGTTTGCATAGATTTTTCCTTCAACCCATTCTAATTCATTAAATCTGGATTTGACACTTTTGTTTGTAGTTACCTCTATATACTCTTTTTCTGCCAGTGTATTAGCGTCTAGTATCCATATTTTTTCTGTTCCATCACTTTTATAGATGTGATTTCCATCATTACATAATCCCCACCCTTCTTTACTTTGGTTATAGGCAAAGTTTCCAATTTTATTCAAAGTTTTAAGATCGTAAATAAATCCTTCTTTTGAAGTCCACGTTAATTGATAAATTTTGTCATTCATAATCGTAATTCCTTCAGCAAAGTATGTTGGGGGAACTTCTTTTTTTATATTAATCTTTCCTGTTTTATAATCAATTTTTCTTAATGAAGACATTCCCTTTTTACCAGTACTCTCATATAATGTATCGTTATAAAATTCTAAACCTTGTGTAAAAGCTTTTTGATCGTGGGGGTATTCTGCGATGATTTTATAAGAATATAATTTTGGAGCGATATTATTAAGAAAAGTTACTTTTTTGGTAATGGTATCAACATTACCATTATAAAATACATTTGCCGTCAATATATGATTACCTAGTTTTTCAGTATCTATTATTTCTTTAAAAATAAAATCTTTTTTGAGAAGTGTTTTCTTATCACCAAGCTGATAGATTACAGAATCAATTTCAATGTTTTTAGCATTTATTAAGCTTGCTTTTATGGTTTCTCCTAGCTTAAATTTGGTTTGATTGTCTATAATTTTTATCGAAAAATTTTTTTTTCGTTTGTTTTGATTGCCTCCACAAGAAAAACAAAGTATACTTAAGATAATGATGATTAATGAGTTATGTGCTTTCATTGTTGTTGTTGAAATTTAAAGCAAGATATTTATTTTAATTGGGTTTAAAAAATCATTGTTTTATTTGCTAAAGATTGTATCTTTGCAGCGGCAAGTCCTACACAACTAGCTCCTGTTGAATCCTCCAGGGCGGGAACGCAGCAAAGGTAGATGGTTGAGCAGTGTGATGTAGGTAGCTTGCCTTTTTTTGTACCCGCTATTTTGGTGTATAAAAGGAAATCTTTCTACTATAATATCCTATCCTTTTTATTTCTTATTTCGTTTTTTTAGATTGGTAGAAGGTCAATCATAATTGTATATTTGTGACCATGAGTAGAAGTCAAAATAAATCCGTAGTCTTAATTACAGGAGGTTCTTCGGGGATTGGAAAATCAGTAGGAACGTATTTGGTAGCGCAAGGGTACATTGTATATGGTACCAGTAGAAATCCTTCTCGATTTCCAGATTTTACTCCTTTTCCACTATTAGAATTGGATGTTGCAGATACAAATAGTATTGCATCTGCGGTTCATATTATTGAGCAAAAACACGGGCAATTAGATGTTTTGATCAATAATGCAGGAGCAGGGATTACTGGGCCAATAGAAGAAACTCCTAATGAAGAAATAATTAAAAATTTTACAACAAATTACTTTGGCCCCATAAGTGTTACCAAAGCTGTTTTGCCGTTAATGAGAAAACAAGGCGGGGGATTGATTGTAAATATAACATCTATTGCTGGATATATGGGCTTACCATATAGAGGTGTGTATAGTGCTTCTAAAGCTGCCCTAGAGATAACAACAGAAGCATGGCGTATGGAGTTGAAGGGGTTTAATATTAAAATGACAAATGTAGCACCAGGAGATTTTGCAACTAATATTGCAGCAGGTCGTTATCATGCACCAGTATTAGAAGGATCTCCTTATGAGGAATCTTATGGTAATACACTAAAAATGATGGATGATCATGTGGACTTGGGGAATGATCCATTAGAGATGGCAAAAGCTGTTTACGGAATTATAAAAAAGAATAACCCAAAAGTACATTATAAGGTAGGGGCATTTATGCAAAAATTTTCTATTGTATTGAAAAGAATTTTACCCGATAAACTTTATGAAAAGTTATTGATGAATCATTACAAATTATAGAAACTATTGAATTATAAAAAGCGTAATAATGTTTTTTTATAACTAGTATGAAATACTCATATATTTTAAATAAACCAAAAAGAATGTATTAGCCAAGACTGATTATTTTTATCTTCGCACTTTGTTAGAAGACAAAAAGTAAAGGCAACAATTTTTAAAAACACTACTATGAAATTTTTTATTGATACTGCAAATCTGGATCAAATCAAAGAAGCGCAAGATTTGGGAGTTCTTGACGGGGTAACTACAAATCCATCTTTGATGGCAAAAGAAGGTATTACTGGTAAAGAGAATATTATTAATCACTATAAGAAAATATGTGAGATAGTAACAGGAGATGTAAGTGCTGAAGTAATTTCTACAGATTATGAAAATATTATTAAAGAAGGAGAAGAGCTAGCTAAACTTCACGATCAAATTATTGTAAAAGTACCTATGATCAAAGATGGTATAAAAGCAATAAAATATTTTAGTGATAAAGGAATAAAAACTAATTGTACTTTGGTGTTTTCTGCAGGACAAGCTTTACTCGCAGCAAAGGCAGGAGCTACCTATGTATCTCCGTTTATTGGTAGATTAGATGATATCTCTACAGATGGTCTTAATCTTATTGCAGAAATAAGAATGATTTATGATAATTACGGGTTTGGCACTCAAATTTTGGCTGCATCAGTAAGACATACAATGCATGTAATTGATTGTGCAAAAATTGGTGCAGATGTAATGACAGGGCCTCTTTCTTCTATAGAAGGACTACTTAAGCACCCATTGACAGATATTGGACTTGCCAAATTTCTTGCGGATTATAAAAAAGGAAATTAATTATTAATTAATTTCTTTTCTGATTATATAAAAAAGCTATTCATTAATAAAATGGGTAGCTTTTTTAATGCTCTAGACTGGCTAATTGGGTGTATTGCATTAATTGTTTTTCAAAGATAGAAGCAAATAGATCGGTACTAGGGTTTATAATTTTACCATCTTGATCAACAAGAAATACTTTGTTTCTATAGTGAATCACTAATTCTTCAGAGGAACATTTAGGGTATTTAAACTCATATTCATTCTCTAGATTATAACGGTGTCTTTTAATGGTTTTTAACCAATTTTTTGTTTGTTCAGCATCAATATTCACAGCAATAAAGTCAATATTAGGATATATAGTATTGAGATGTCTAGCTTTTTTATGAGCTTTTACATAATGTTCCTTGCTCTCCATAGACCAAAAATATAGTGCTGTAATAGGTTTGTTGAAAAGAGAAGAAAGTCTTACCGTTTCTCCTTTTGATGAGATGAGATCTTGATCAGGAATAATATTGTTTGGCCTAAGTTTAGAAATATACCTTGATAAACGTATCAATTCTTTTTGAGATCTTTTGTTAGAACTTATAGATAGATAGTGTTCTAGAACTATATTTGATTCTTTATTGTTTTTACTATCTAATAAAAAGTTGATAGTAGATCTTCTCAATAAGCTATTTTTGATATACGTATGTTTTACGATACTATCTATTATGTTTAATTTATATACAGCATTTGCTACCTGATCAGTTTGTGTGAAATCAGTACTACAATTGCTAAGAATAGCATTTGTAAAATAACAATTCAGAAACCAATTATAAGAATATAACCTTTTGAGTTCATCATCATTAAAATCAATTTGATTTCTATAACTAAAAAAAGAAGCTGGTAAACCACTATCAAAATCATCAATCTTTCTTAATTGATGATGACTATTGTAATATAACTCATGCCTCATGTAGTAATCAAAAATAACACTAGCTTGAGTCATTTTTTTTGCTAGGTCACTAAGAGTATGTTTGCTGATCAGTTTTTCAAAAGTAGCTAATTTGATATTTAATAGAGAATCTTGGTTTTCTTTAAAAAAAGAAGGAGTTTGTCTAAACCCATTTCTATTTAATCTTTCACGCTCAATTTCATTTTGTAAGAACATCTCAATCAAGAAATTATTTTTTCCAGCACCTATTCCTGTAAAAACTAAGGACTCATCAAATTCTAAAGTATTTAATCTAATCAATGTACTATCTCCTTTTTCTAGAAGGATAATCTGGCTTTCAGGACTATGTTTAAAAGAGTATAATCCATTTTTAAGATTTTCTATTTTATGAAGAAACCTGTTGTTTTTATCTAAAAAAATCGTGTCTCTATAATCGTAGCCTTTGGATAAAACAACATAATTAGCGTTAGGATTTACAATCTCCCCTCCAAAATATGTATACTCTCTTTTATCTTTTTTAGGGGAACTACAATTGCATAGTAAACATGATAAAATAGACATGATAATAAAATATCTGAACCAAAAAAAATACATTTAATATACGGTATAATTAGCGACTAATCGCTCAAAAATAAAAGGAAACTCCTGTATCTCTTGTTAATTATACGTTAATTCTATTAGGGGTAATTAATTTGTTTAAAATCAGGGTATTTAAAAAAACTGATATTTCTTTTTTTAATATAATTCTAAACATAAATTAAAGTCATTGAGTAAGTAGATTATAAAGGTGTCATTTATATGTTTTTGACAGCTTTTTTTAATGAATTCTGGATGTTTTTATAAAAAAATAATAGCGATTAGGTAACATTTTTTTAGGAATACAGATTATAAAATCTAAGTACTGAGATAAGTACTCTAAATTAATGAAGGATTGTTTTCTGGTTCTGAATCCATTTTTCTACTTTTGCGCCAAATTTAAACTTTACAATTCTACATACTCATGCTATCTGTTTCTAATCTTTCGGTTCAATTTGGTAAACGAATACTTTTTGATGAAGTAAATACAGCTTTTATACAAGGCAACTGCTATGGCATCATTGGTGCCAATGGAGCAGGAAAATCTACCTTTCTAAAAATACTTTCTGGTGCACAAGAGCCTACATCTGGTCATGTACATCTAGAACCAGGAAAAAGAATGTCTGTTTTAGAACAAAACCATTATGCTTATGATGAATATACAGTGTTAGAAACTGTCATTATGGGGAATAAACCTTTGTATGAAATAAAGAAAGAAATAGATGCTCTATACGCAGATTATACAGATGAAAATGCTGAAAAGATAGGAGAGTTACAGGTACAATTTGAGGAGATGAATGGTTGGAATGCAGACAGTGATGCTGCAGCAATGCTTTCTAACTTAGGAATAAAAGAAGATTTGCATTTTACAAAGATGTCGGATTTAGATACAAAACAAAGAGTAAGAGTATTATTGGCGCAATGTTTATTTGGTAGTCCAGATGTACTTATTATGGATGAGCCTACCAATGATTTGGATTATGAAACAATTACATGGTTAGAGGGTTTCTTGGCTAATTATGATAATACTGTAATAGTAGTATCTCATGATAGACACTTTCTGGATGCAGTATGTACACACATATCAGATATTGATTTTAGTAAAATTAATCATTATAGCGGTAATTATACGTTTTGGTATGAATCTTCTCAATTGGCTGCTAGACAAAGAGCACAGCAAAATAAAAAGGCAGAAGAGAAGAAAAAAGAACTACAAGAGTTTATAGCACGATTTAGTGCCAATGTAGCAAAATCTAAACAAGCTACCTCTAGAAAGAAAATGATAGAGAAACTTAATATAGAAGATATAAGACCATCAAGTAGACGTTATCCTGCTATTATTTTTGAAAGAGATAGAGAAGCAGGAGATCAAATATTGAATGTAGAAGGGTTATCAGTAAGTTTGGAGGGAGATGTACTGTTTAAAGCTATAGATATAAACCTTGCCAAAGGAGATAAAGTTGTTGTCTTTTCTAAAAACTCAAGAGCTACCACAGCATTTTATCAAATATTAAACAATAATCAACAAGCAGATGCTGGTAAGTTTGATTGGGGAATTACTACTACACAATCGTATTTGCCAGCAGATAATAGTGGGTTTTTCAAGAATGATCTTAGCCTTGTAGATTGGTTACGTCAGTGGGCAACTACAGAAGAAGAAAGAGAAGAAGTTTTTCTTAGAGGGTTTTTAGGAAAAATGATTTTTAGTGGGGAAGAGGCCTTGAAAAAATCAAATGTATTATCAGGAGGAGAAAAAGTACGTTGTATGCTGTCAAAAATGATGATGACACGTGCTAATGTGTTAATGCTTGATGAACCTACTAATCACTTGGATCTAGAATCTATTACAGCCTTTAATAATTCTCTTACCAAGTTTAAAGGCACAGTTTTATTTACGACTCACGATCATGAATTTGCTCGTACCGTTGGTAATAGAGTAATTGAATTAACACCTAATGGGGTTATTGATCGTTATACTACATTTGATGAGTATATGAGTGACCCAAAGGTTAAAGAGCTTAGAGAAAAAATGTATACAGTATCATAGTATTTTAATATAAAATACAATAAATATATTATAAGCCGTACTTCTTATTTATTTAAGAAAGTGCGGTTTTTTTTATTAAAATCACATTTCAAAGTTAAAATAATATGAAGTGTGTTTAGGTAATTAGAAATAGTATTTTCCTTAATAATACTATGCGTTTTTTTCTATTTTAGATCCTTCTGTTCTAAGGTTACATATAATACTATTCCAACTGGAAAATAGGGTAAAATGAAATAGAGTGATTTGATCAAAAAGAAATATATGAAATATTTATTTTATTAAAACAATTGGTAAGTTGTTGATTTTTAAAAAAATATAAACTACTTTAGTTGTGATTATAATGATAATATCCAATTATTCGGTATTAATTATATCTATAGTCAAAAAATCTCTCCCCAGAATAATCATTTGTAATCGCTATTGAGCGAGTAATTGTTAAAATTTTCAAACGTGATTTGTAAAATAACATTGCTGTTATCCAAAAGAATTACCTCTATGTTTTTTTTCAGCTTAACGGTACTTTCTTTTGCTCAGTGTAAAACCGCAAAAAATAAGGTTTCAGAAAAAGAAGCATTTATTAAGCCTGTATCAAATATGAACCAGAATATTACCATTTCGAGTTTAAATAGGGATAGGACAATGGAGCTTCGAGTTGTAAAAGTATCCAAACTAGGTGATCCAGCAATACAGTTTACATATGCTGTATATGATACCGTAACCAAAAAGATCATAAAAAAAGGTAATTATAGAGGGAGTAATGTGGCGTGGCATGATAATACTTCAATAAAACTTGTTCCATATATAGGAATGGAACAAAAACCAACTTCAGAAAACCTTGATGATATTCTTCTTTCAAATACTCAACAACAAATAACAATAATTAATCTTAAAAACTAACTCTTATGACACACAAATTTAATCTAAGAAAATTATTTGTTCTTGCTCTTTTATTGATAGTCTATACAGCTTGCGATAAGAAGCATGAACAACAAATAGCAGTAGTAAAAGAAATAAAAACTCTAAAACAACGTAAGGCAAAAAAAGATCACACCAAGAAGAAAGGAATAGAGATTATTGCTGAATATATGGCAGATCTTTTGAAACCTATTGGAACTGAAAAATCTACGTATAAAGATGGCTTTTTGATGACAGAGTATCAAAAAGCGATGAAAAATAGAAATACAGCTAAGAATGCTAGTATTATAAGATGGAAAGAAAGAGGACCTGTCAATGTACCTGGTAGAATACGAGGCATTGTGGTAGCACCCGATGATAATGATAAATGGTATGCAGGTACTGTTGGTGGAGGACTTTGGGTAACCAAAGATGCAGGGGTAACATGGGAGAACCTTACAGATTATAAAGTGCCAAGCCTCTCTACATCTACAGTAGCAGTTAGTCCTAGTGCTCCTCAAACATTATATGTAGGAACAGGAGAACCATTTAATAACCTAGATGGAATTGGAGGTATAGGAGTGCTTAAAACTACTAATGGTGGACGTAGTTGGGAATATCTAAATAATACCAAAACTTTTGGAGGAGTAGGTAGGCTAGCTTTAAACCCTGAAGATGAAAATAATTTGGTAGTAGCAAGCAGTAATGGTATTTATGTTACTACAGATGGTGGTACTACATGGGAGCATACCTATGATGGAGGAAATGTACAAGACCTTAATTTTGACCCTACAAATTTTGCTACATTATACGGGGGAGTAAATAGTGTAGGAGTTATAAAAAGTATTGATGGAGGATTAACATGGAATCTTGTATTAAATAAAGATGATTATAACCAAAATCACGAACGATTTGAGTTAGATGTTTCTCCTGCAAACCCTAATAGAGTTTTTGTATCAGTATATACTGGTCAAGGTAATGCAACTACTGCGGTAAATACTGATTTTTACCTTACCAGTGATGCTGGAGAAACATTCAGACTAATTGGATATGAAGGAGAGCCAGTAACAGGAAACCTGATTACAGGACAAGGTTGGTATGATAATATTATCATGGCGCACCCTTTTAATGAAAACGTTTTTTATGCAGGAGGTGTTGTGATGCATAAAGTGCAAATCGGTAAAAGAGGAGGTAAAAGTAAAGATGGTCCAGTAAACTATACCTTTGAACCTATTGCGGCTGGTTATAATGGTGAATTAAATGATTATGTACATGTCGATCAACAAGGGTTAACATGGGTAAAGAAAGGAAAAGAAAAAAAGTTTAAATTAATTCTTACCAATGACGGAGGGGTTTATCATACAGATTACCTATATGATCCAGGGACAACTGAAAATGATTGGTCTACCTCTGCAGTAGGACTTAATTGTACACAATTTTATGGAGCAGATAAGCGTAATGGGGTAGAAGATTATATGGCAGGAGCACAGGATAATGGTACGTGGATATCAACAACAGGAAGCGGAGCAAACGATGCGACTCAATATCAGTTTATTATAGGAGGAGATGGTTTTGAAGTGTTATGGAATTATGAAGACCCTAATAAGTTTATAGGAGGCTCTCAATTTAATAATTTTGTAAGATATGTAAACGGGCAAGGTTTCTTTGCCGGACATGGTGAATCTGGGGCGGGATCGCCTTTTTATTCTAAGATTACAAACTCAAATAACAATCCAAATGTACTCTTCAGTCCTTCTACAAGTGGAGTATGGAGAACTACTAATTTTGCTGAATCATGGGAGCTTACAGCAATTCCAAATAATTTTTCTTTAGGAAGCTCTAGTTCTTTAGATGTTTCTGTATCTACAGCCAACCCAGATGTTGTATGGGCAGGGAATGCCATGTCAGAATCAGGAGCGTATGTAATGCATGTATCTGTTGATAATGGAATTTCTTATGAGCCAACAGCAGTATTCATAGACCCTAGAGACGGAATAGATCATAATTATCGCATTTCTGGCCTAGAAACTTCTAGTGTCAATGAAAATAGAGCGTATGCGTTATTTTCTGTACAAGGAGCTGCCAAGATTTTAAAAACCGAGGATTTGGGACAAACATGGGAAGATATTTCTGGATTTTCTACAGGAGAAAATAGAGGGTTTCCTGATGTTGCTATTCATTGTCTTGTAGAAATGCCCTTTGATGAAAACCAAATTTGGGTGGGTACAGATATAGGAGTATTCCAAACACTTGATGGAGGAGCGCATTGGTCATTATTAGGTGGTTTGCCAGCTTTTTCTGTATGGCAAATGAAAATAGTGAATAACGAAGTGGTTATGGCGACTCATGGTAGAGGAGTATGGACAGCTACTCTAGATGAATTAGAAGGGTATGAGCCTCCTACTTATTATGCGCCCCCTACCATTGCAAATGTATCTCAGGAATCTGTAGAAAATCAAAATGCAGCAATTACCTATGTTCAGGAAAATGAAGATATCCAAAAGATAATTGTATATATCGATAATGAAGAAGTAGGAGAGATAACTGATAATATTGAACAGGGGACTACATTTACATATAATGTAGAAAATCTAGCAGAAGGTAGACATACACTGGGGATGCAAGCGATAGATAATGGTGATGAATCTTCTGTTATAACATCTATGTCGTTTGATATTATTGATTTTAAAGCACCCGAAGATATTGTAACAATTGAAACATTTGAAGCATCAGATGTATATACTTTTGGGGGAGAATTTGTAATAGATTCTATTAATGCAACGGTTAGTCAAGTAGTACTTAATAATTCAGACCATCCATATTTAGATAACTCAGAATACAGTACAGTTTTAAAACATCCAATCATTGTAACAGCTGCGAATGGAAGTTTTGTTTATGAAGATGTTGCAATTACAGAATTTGATCCTACTCCAGGGCAATACTATGATTATGTAACTATTGAAGCTTCAAAAGACCTAAAAGATTGGATACAACTGGATATATATGATGCAGAGAGGTTCCCTGAGTGGACAGATGCTTTTAATTCTGGCCCTTCACCATCAATAAATGATCAGTTGTTTAAAAAACAAACAATTAATTTATTAGACTCTTTTCAAGAAGGAGATGTAGTTGCAGTACGTTTCAGATTGATATCAGATCCATTATTTAATTCTTTTGGATGGGCAATCCGCTCTATTAACCCACAAGAACAACTTCTGGTAGAGGAAGAAGAAATAGAAGAGACTGTAGCTCCTCTTGTTGCAGAAGGGCTAGTAGTTTATCCAACGGTTTCTGATGGAAAAGTACAGATATCGTCTGCTACAACAATAAAAAATAGTGTGGTGCAAATATATGGTTTGAGTGGTAGACTCGTATATTCTAAAGAGATGGGAGTGTTAAGTAGCTCACAAAAAACACTTTCTTTAGATAATCTTAATTCAGGAATGTATTTGGTTAAGATTCTTGGAGATGGAGGTATTGCAAATACTACTCGAGTTATTATTAAATAAATAATACTATTTATACTTTATATAAATTTTTGTATAAATAGAAAAAGGAGTTATTGCAAAGGTATCCTTTGTATATGTAGAGCATTTAAAATTATTATACAGAAACAGGCAGTTTATGTATAAACTGTATTTATATAGGGATAAAAAATAAAACACTATAAATCTATAGTGTTTTATTTTTTATCCCTTCAAATTTTAGAAACATATAATCTCTAACAGCAGATTGCAAGGTTTCTTCGGGTTGGTTAAAGAAGTTTTTATCCATTATTAATTGCATTATAAAGTATCGGTCGAGTTTAATAAGGAATTCAGAAGATACTGGTTTGAATATTTTGTTTGTTATTCCCAGATCATAGAGTTGTTGTAGATCTTCGAGCAAATCAGAAAAAAAAGCATCAATGAGTTCCCATGAAGATGGGTAGTGTTTTCGTAATTGTCTTAAAAAAAAAGAAGAAACATCTTTTGATCCTTCAATAAGAATGCGACCCAAAGTTTCACAACGATAATCAAAATCTAAAATACCCTCAGTGATTTCGTTTTTATAAGAATATAATTGATTTATCCGTACTTGAGTGATGTATTCAAAAAATTCTTCTTTTGTA
This sequence comes from Aquimarina sp. I32.4, assembly GCF_002924285.1. Classification (NCBI taxonomy): domain Bacteria; kingdom Pseudomonadati; phylum Bacteroidota; class Flavobacteriia; order Flavobacteriales; family Flavobacteriaceae; genus Aquimarina; species Aquimarina sp. I32.4. The sequence continues at coordinate 23,384 of NZ_PGUB01000033.1, forward strand.
GTAAAGTATTGGTATATAGTAGATTTGCTTTTTTTTAGTAGCAATGCAAGGTCATCCATTGTTAGTTCACCCAAATCTTCATGCTTTAATTTAGGAAGTATAGCAAGAGCCCATTTTTCTACTTTTTTATTTTTGTTTTTTCTGTCTTTGAGTATAGGTTTTCTTCCCACATCTTATAATTTATCCAAATTAAACAATATTATAGTTTGCTTAATTTTTAAGATTTTATTCTTCAAACTTAATCATTTATCATTTGAATCAATAAAGAGATGAATAAAAATAATGATTAGAAAATAGATACTTTGATCCGATGACACCTAAAGCCCAGTCTATAAAAGCTTGCAAGTATTTATTGTATAATTTAGATTATTGATATTTTTTTTTAAACTCTAGTGGGGTGATTTTCGTTTTTGATTTAAAAAGTTTAGAGAAATATGCATAATCATCATATCCTAAAATTTCGGAAATGGTAGTCAAAGAATTTTTAGAATGTACTATCAATCGTTTGGCTTCTAGTAGAATACGTTCAATGATTATCTCAGTAGTTGTTTTGTTTAAAGTTGCTTTAGCAATTCTATTCAGATGTTTAGAAGATATATTTAATTTTTGAGCATAAAATTTTGCTGACTTTTCTGTTTTATAAAAATCTTCAATAATGCTTTCTAAAGCTTGTAATGTCTGTAAATATGAGGGAGATAGAATTGATTTTTGAGACTCAAATGAAGTGTAAAGTCGAGTCAAATCAATATACGTAAGATTTGTTAAGCTAGCTAGTTTTTGTTTTTTATAACTTAGATTTTGATAATATTCAGTATTTATTTCTTTGAAACGAGTTTCTATGTGTAGCAACTCATGTGTTGATAATGTGAGATATGGAGGGTTTTTTAAAGAGTAATAAAAAGGAAATTGAGTTAATTTTTTGTTTAAAAAATAAAACTCATAAAAATCAGAAGTATGAAAAAATATATATCCTTTAGGAGGTTGATCAAATTGCCATGAATGTGTCTGTCCTGGTTTTAAAAAAAATACACTTCCTGGTTGGATATTATAGACATCAAAATCTATTTCATGAGTACCTGAGCCTTCAGAAAACAAAACACATAAATAGAAATCATGTTTATGAGCTTTATGTACAATTTTTTTGTTTCTTTCTATATGATTGCTAAAATCATTGCTATAAAAATCAGTTAATGATTCTTCTTTTTCAAATTGTGTTATGTTTAAAATAGGTATGTTTTTCATAGAATGAAAATATGTCTCAAAAGTACAAAAAATGGCGATAATAGTATGAGTGTAGAATTATTATGTATTCTTAATTTTGCTATAATAATATCATTAATAGTATTGATTTTATTGTAGGTTTATAAATAAGAGAATAGGCTCTCCATTATTTTTTTATTTAGCTTACAGTAAGTCGATTATTCTGAGATTTAAAATGAGGTGTAATATATACAATCTTAAATATAAAAGGTTTAATACAACAGAATATGAAGTTTTTAAAAGGTACAAGAATATATAGTATTATAAGTGGTAGTTGTCCCGTTTGTCATAAAGAAAGTATGTATGTAGAACGTAATCCTTATAAATTATCTAGTACATTAATGATGAAGGAACGTTGCAGTCACTGCAATACAAAGTATAAGATAGAACCTTCGTTTTTTTATGGTGCAATGTATGTAAGTTATCCTGTTGGGATCGCATTTGCAACAGCAGCTTTTGTATTATCATACCTTGTTTTTAATTTAAACCTAATCATTACCTATGGGATAATTGTAGTGGTTATGATTTTTGCATTGCCTTTAATTTTAAGGCTATCTAGAAATATTTGGATTAACTTTTTTATGAGCTATGGCAAGCCTAGGCCAGAAGAGCAAAAATTATGAAATTTATTGGGCGTACTCAGGAATTTATCTACCTCAATACAATAGACAGGAAAAGTTGTAATGTACTAAAAGAAAGTGTAGAGAGTAGTCTGACCATCTTGTGGTTTCAATCTGATAATACACGCATACTTATAGACGGGCAAGAACTAGTATTTCATAAAAACGATATTGTTTTCCTAACAGAGTTTCATACTGTAGTCCCGATTGAAATAGGAGAGATTAGAATTTTAAGATTTAATAGACTATTTTATTGTGTGCTAGATCATGATAGCGAGGTTGGTTGCAAGGGTATATTATTTTTTGGTGCTGCACAGCTTCCTATAGTAACAATTCCTAATGAAGATATTGGTAAGTTTAATACACTTTGGAAAATGTTTATTATAGAAATTCAATCCAATGATCAGTTACAGATAGATATGTTGCAAATAATGCTGAAACGTTATTTGATACTCTGTGCCAGATTATATAAATTACAGAAGAAATATCCTGTAGAAAATCAAGAAATTGATATCATACGGGAATATAATTTTTTAGTAGAGAAACATTTTAAAGATAAACATAGTGTTGCTGAGTATGCTGATTTACTGCATAAATCACCAAAAACATTATCCAATGTTTTCTCCAAGTTTAATTCAAAAACACCTCTGAAATATATACAAGAGCGAATACTTCTTGAAGCTAGAAGGCTATTGCATTACACAGAAAAACCTGTTAAAGAAATAGCCTATGAATTAGGATATGATGATATCCATTCTTTTAGCAGGTTTTTTAAAAAGAAAGAAGGTATTTCACCCTCACAGTATAAAAAACAAAATCAGTTAATAAAAATAGCTGGGTGATAAGAAAAATTGCCAAACCATAAGGAATAGTTGCCTAATAAATACAAGGCAATCCACCCGACCTTTGTATTAATATTAATTCATAAACTTAATGAACTATGAAAAAAATAATAATAACATTTGTCGTATTGATAGTAACCATAAATACATATGGTCAATTACCAGACCCTGGATTTACGGTAGATTCTAGAACAGCTATTGTAATAACAGATCCTCAAAATGATTTCTTAAGTCCTGATGGAGTTGCGTGGGGAGTGGTTGGAGAAAGTGTAACAGCAAATAATACTGTAGAGAATCTTGAAAAGCTATTTAAAGTAGCAAAGAAAAAAGGGATTACTGTTTTTATATCTCCACACTATTATTACAAACATGACCACGATTGGAAGATTGAAGGTGCACTAGAAGCTTTGATGCATAAGATTAATATGTTTGATAGAACGCATACCTTAAAAACAGATGGGTTTGAAGGCTCTGGAGCAGACTGGTTAAAAAGATATAAGAAATATATTAATCAAGATAATGTAATTGTGACTAACCCTCATAAAGTATATGGGCCAGAATCTAATGATTTGGCATTGCAATTGAGAAAACATGGATTTGATAATGTGATTTTGGCAGGAATGTCTGCCAACTTATGTACAGAATCACACATGCGTGATCTTGTAGAATCAGGATTCAAGGTTGCTGTAGTAAAAGATGCAACCGCAGGAGCAATATTACCAGATATGAATTCTTATGAAGCTGCTGTTATTAATTATAGAATGATTGCTAGTCATGTGTATACAACAAAAGAAGCAGTAAAAGAAATAGAGCAATTTTAGAAAATAAAGATTTTTTAAAATAGTGGTGATTAATTTAATAGGGGTTGTCTTTTAGATAGCCTCTATTGCTATTTATAATAGTATTATAATTAGGGTTATTTTTTTGATTAGTTTTGAAAATACCTATAGATTAGAAAGCCACCATATCCAATAAATAATAAGGTAAGCATAGATCTAAAATCCCATTCTGTTTGCTCTTGCAATCTATTATAGATTCGAAAACTACCAAGTAAAATAAGGGCGATACCTATCATTAAATCCCATTTTTTTCTAGACGGTTTGTTATCGTTTTCCATAATTTTTAAGGTATATTATTTTTAATGATAGAAGTAGCATTTTCTTTATCCACCTTTTTTACAAAAAGTTGAATATGATTAGGTAATCCGCCACCAAAACCAGCGATCATTCCTGATTTCATATCATCTCTGGTAATAGAATTAATATGGTGGTCTTGTAATAAAGATTGTAAGAACTGTACATTAATTAAACTACCAGTATAAACTCGTTCATATTCACTTTCAGGAAACATAGTAGTATAGATTGTTAAGCATTAAAATATTTGCTATTCCATATAGCAGAGTTAAAGTTTTTTCCCATTGCAAAACCATAAAATAAAATTACAGCAGCTACAGATTTAAACATAAAAAATAGAATCATAATGGTCTCTTGAGAGTTATTATGTTTACTAAACATACCATTAGGAACCATAAGAGTAAGAGCTAGACTTATCAAAAAGGTAAGAATCAGTAAATTCTCAAAACTCTTAAAGAACCACATAAGATATTTACGTAAAGGGTTAAGATCATTACCCCATTTATGTACAAGGTAGAAATAATCATTCCCCATAGGGGCAAATAATAATGGGTCATCAGCATTTTCTAGCTTAAATAATTTTGATGGAGCAACTATTTTAAACCCATCTAACGCTGTCTCATGTTTTTTTTCGAGGTTTTTGATAGCAGAAATTGCAGATGGAGGAAGCTTGCCTTTAAAATATTTAGAATCTAAAAACCGTAACCTATAATTAACACATATTTTTTTTATCTGATCCAGATGATATATTTTATTGGTTTCTAATTGATCAAAATCAAAAATATTGTGAGTTACTTGAGAAGAAGTTTCTATATTTTGAAGAATTTGCTGTTCATGTGTTACCTCTTGCCTAAAAACATTAAAAACTTGTTTTCTCCAGGTAGATGAATCAAACTCTTTATTCCGCAATGTAGATAACTCTCGCTCAATGTTGGTTCTTGGAAGTAGCATTTTTTTCTTCTTTAGCTCTCTAAATTAACGATTTGAGACAAGTATTACAAAATTTAAGGATAAGTTTATCATTTTATAATTAAAGCGGTCTATTGATAATAATACCAGTGTTATTTTTTATTTTCTTTAGATATTCAACGAGAGGTAGTTTTGAAACCTCTACTTGACCTCTTGAAGAAGCATGTAATAGATGAATATGCCCATCTTTTTCTCTAGTTGCAATCCCTGTATGTGTAATATCCAACCCTTTGATAGAAGTGGTAAGCGCAATAATATCTCCAGATTCTATAGAAGCTTCATGTTGAGCGATTTGATCTTGTGGTAAATAACATATAGTGGATTGATCGATATTTATTTCTGATTGTTGTATGCCTTTGTAATTCTGATCATCTTTAAGAAAAGGGTAGAGTGCACGATGTGTACTCATAAAATTTATTTGTTTTTGATGCTCGATACCTCCCATGTCTCCAGTAACATTTTTAATAATATTTTTTTTCTCATTATTGGTAATCCACTCAGAGAAATAATGTAATCGAGAAGTGTAACCGTCTAGTTTTCCATCTCTATACCTGATTTTCTCAAGATATGCTGTATACGTATCAAAATCATCCTTGTTATTTTTAAGCATCAGGCTTAAGGCCAAAATATTTTCTACATATGTAGTGCAATCTAATCCTTGTAAATTAACAACAAGAGATTCTTTGGGGCCAATCTCAAGAGTTTTGGCAACATAGGGGGTGCCTAAAAAAGTTTTTCCTACTGCTACAATGGTTTCTCCAAAAGTAGATTTTGGAGTATATTCCTTTTTAAGATTTGCTATTCTGGAGATAAAGATCTCTTTGTCTTTTGCAGAACAGGTAACCCCTTGTGCAATTGTAGTGTAATTGATTGCGAGTGAGATAAAAAGAAATAAAATTTTACAATTCATAATTTGTATGCATTGAATGGTTATATCAAATTAACCATCAAATTGATATTACTGTTTTACTTTATAGAGTTGTAAAGTACAAAAAACAGATAAAATCTTCTTTGTTTAGATACACTGTTTTTCCATATTCAAGAAGAGTAGGTTGTTTCAAAGTTAAAAGAATATAAAGAGAAGGCATAAAAAAAGCAATTAACGCCTATAGGCGTTGATTGCTTAAAAATAAATTGTGATTGAAAAATTATATTATTGTAGACTGTCCTACATGTATGTTTTCAAAATTAAGATTAGAATCTTCAGGATTCAATATATAATCTGCAATAAAATCACCTACTTTTTCTGTTGTAAGTGGATTATCAGTGTTAAGGTCTGGAGTGGTAATATTAAGCTCTAACGCTTTTTCTACTGCATCCCTTATTGCATGAGCTTCTCCTAATAAGTCAAAATGCTCAAGTAGCATAGCTGCAGATAATATAGCAGCAATAGGATTAGCGATTCCTTTTCCTGTTGCTTGCGGAAAAGACCCATGGATAGGTTCAAACATACAACAAGTATCTCCAACAGAAGCAGAAGCCAATAGACCAATAGAGCCACCTATAACGCTTGCTTCATCAGAAATAATATCACCAAACATATTTTCTGTAAGGATCACATCAAATTGACTAGGGTTTAGGATCATTTGCATTGCAGCATTGTCTACAAATAAGAAATCCAGTGTTACATCACCGTATTCTTTGGCAATTTCTGTTACTACTTTTCTCCATAAACGAGAAGATTCTAATACATTAGCTTTATCAACTAGTGTGATTTTTTTTCTTCGTTTTTGAGCAGCTTTAAAAGCTAAATGAGTAATGCGTTCGATTTCTGGTTTAGAATATTCACAAAGATCAGAAGCTACTGTGCCATCTGTGCTTAATTCTTTTTTACCAAAATAAATTCCTCCTGTCAATTCACGATAAATAGAAATGTCTGTACCTTCTATAATTTCTCGTTTTAAAGGAGATTTATCAATTAAGGTAGGATATGCTTTTACAGGTCTTATGTTGGTATATAAACCTAATTCTTTTCTTAGTTTTAATAACCCTTGCTCTGGACGAACTGGAGCAGAAGGATCATTGTCATATTTTGGAGCGCCAATAGCTCCAAACAAAACAGCATCTGTATTCACACAAAGCTCTAATGTTTCATCAGGTAGTGGGTTTCCTGTTTTATCAATAGCAATCGCACCTACTAATCCTTCTTTAAAGATAATAGAGTGATCAAATGCATGTGCAATGGCTTCTAGTGCTTTGATGGCTTGTGCGGTGACTTCGGGGCCAATTCCATCTCCTGACAATACTGCGATATCTAGTTTCATATATTTCTTTTTTGGTCATACTGAGTATTATTTAAGCTTTTTGATAAGGAGTACATCTTTATCTCGCTTTATGATTATGTATATAAGCTCAGTGAAACATTATTGTATTAGTTATACTTTGGCATTTTCAAATTCTTCAATTTCTTTTTTATTACTGATTAAAAAATCAATATCATCATACCCATTTGTTAAACAGGTCTTTTTATATGGATTAATCTCGAATATAGCAGAAGATTCAGTAGATAGAATTGTTATTGTTTGCGTATCAAGGTCTACTTCGAATTTTGCATTGGCATTGTTTTCGATTTCAGTAAATAATTCCTTTAGATATTCAGGAGTTACTTGTATGGGTAATACCCCATTATTAAGAGCATTTCCTTTAAAAATATCTGCAAAAAAACTAGATACGACTACTTTAAAGCCAAAATCATTGATCGCCCATGCAGCATGTTCTCTACTAGATCCACACCCAAAATTATCTCCTGCAATCAATATTGTGCCATTGTACTTAGAATTATTGAGAATAAAATCATTATTTACGGTTCCATCTTTATGAAATCTCCAGTCTCTAAATAGATTTTCTCCAAAGCCATCACGGCTAGTCGCTTTCAAGAAACGAGCAGGAATAATCTGATCTGTATCTACATTCTCTATGGATAAAGGTATGGCAGAAGATGTTAATTTGGTAAACTTATCCATAATTAATTTAATTGTTTTGTGATATCAATAATTTTTCCCTCTATTGCTGTTGCAGCGGCAACTAATGGGCTTGCTAGAATTGTTCTTGCACCTTGCCCTTGTCTACCCTCAAAGTTTCTATTGGATGTAGAGACACAATATTCACCTTCAGGTATTTTGTCATCATTCATAGCAAGACAAGCTGAACAACCAGGTTGGCGTAATCTAAATCCAGCTTCTTCAAAAACTTCTTTTAATCCTTCTTTGACAATTTGTTGAGCTACTTGTTGTGACCCAGGAACAAACCATGCGGTTACATTGGTAGCTTTTTTCTTGCCCTTGATATAATCTGCAGCAATTCTAAAATCCTCGATTCTACTATTTGTACAACTACCAATAAATACGTAGTTTATTTTTTGATTTACAAGAGATTGTCCTTTTTCAAAATTCATATAGGCTAATGATTTTTCAAAAGAAGCATTATCCTCTACAGGTATATTTTCTGAGATTTTTATTCCCATTCCTGGATTAGTACCATAAGTGATCATTGGTTCAATGTCTTCAGCATCAAAATGATATTCTTTGTCAAAGACAGCACCTTCATCTGTAGGTAGTGTTCTCCAGTAAGCTACTTTTTTATCAAATTCTGCTTCTTTAGGGGCAAATTCTCTTCCTTTTACATATTCAAATGTAGTTTCGTCAGGAGCAATCATTCCTCCACGAGCTCCCATTTCTATACTCATGTTACAAACCGTCATACGACCTTCCATAGACATGTCTGAGAATACATTTCCTGCATATTCACAGAAATATCCAGTACCAGCATTTGTTCCTAGTTTTGCTATAATATAAAGAATAACATCTTTTGGTAAAACACCTGGTTTTAACTGCCCATTGACACTTACTCTTAAGCTTTTTGGCTTTTGTAGCAATAGACATTGACTGGCAAATACTTGTGCTACTTGGCTGGTTCCTATACCAAATGCAATGGTGCCAAATGCACCATGAGTAGAGGTATGGCTATCACCACAAACCATCGTCATTCCAGGTTGAGTAATCCCTAATTCTGGAGCCATTACGTGAACAATACCATTATATTTATGACCTAGACCATAAAGGGTAATCTCATTTTTTTTACAGTTTTTGGTAAGCTGTTCTAGTTGGTTTCTGGATAAATCATCTCTTACAGGTAGGTGTTGATTTTCTGTAGGAGTATTGTGATCTGCTGTAGCTACAATTTGATTTGGTCTGAAAACAGGGATTTCACGCTGTTCTAATTCTCCAAAAGCTTGTGGGCTGGTAACTTCATGTATCAGGTGCTTATCGATATATAATATCTGTGGGCCGTTCTGTATCTCTTTGACGACATGCGCATCCCAAACTTTATCAAATAAGGTTTTCTTCATTAATTAACTGTTTAGACCTGTCATACTTTTATTACTCATGTTGAGATATCTGTTTAACAGATCTTGTAAGGTATTTTTTCTATATTATATTAGGCAACAACTGCGGCTGCTACATTTGTATTTTTCATAATTTGATGAATATCTTCATCTAGAATTTCTTTTTTACGATCTGCAAATTTCAGAAATTCTAAGTAAACATCATCCAATTGAAGCTTAGTTAATTCATAACCAACTTTTTTTGATCTATATGCCAAAGCTGCTCTACCGCTTCTTGCGGTAAGTACAATTGCAGACTCTGTTACACCAACTTCTGCGGGATCAATGATCTCATATGTCTCACGGTTTTTTATAACTCCATCTTGATGGATTCCAGAACTATGAGCAAATGCATTTGCACCCACGATAGCTTTGTTTGGTTGTACCATCATACCCATATGATCAGATACCATTTGGCTGGTAGCATATAGCAATCTAGAATCAATATCTGTATTGATATTCAAATATGGATGTTGTTTCATAATCATCACTACTTCCTCTAAGGCAGTATTACCAGCACGCTCACCAATACCATTAATAGTACATTCTATTTGTCGTGCACCATTAATTGCCCCAACAATTGAATTAGCTGTCGCCAGTCCCAAATCATTATGGCAATGGCAAGAGATAATAACATTATCAATTCCAGTTACGTTTTCTTTAAGATATTTTATTTTGGCACCATACTCTTCTGGTAGGCAATATCCTGTCGTATCAGGAATGTTAAGCACAGTAGCTCCAGCTTTGATCATAGCCTCACATACACGAGCCAAAAACTCATTGTCAGTTCGCCCAGCATCTTCAGCATAAAACTCTACATCTTCTACAAAGGATTTTGCATATTTTACAGCAGCAATTCCTCTTTCTATAACTTTATCCCTAGTTGTGTTGAACTTGTATTTAATATGAGAATCAGAAGTACCTATTCCTGTATGGATTCTTGGCCTCTTTGCATATTGTAATGCTTCTGCAGCAACTTTGATATCGTTCTCTACAGCTCTGGTAAGTCCACAGACTGTTGCATTTTTGACAACTTTAGCAATCTCATTTACCGAGGCAAAATCTCCAGGACTAGATACAGGAAACCCTGCTTCTATAATATCTACACCCAAAAGATCCAGTTGTTCTGCAATGACTAATTTTTGTTGTGTGTTTAGTTTACATCCAGGGACTTGTTCTCCGTCTCTTAAGGTTGTGTCGAATATTTGAACTTTATTATTACTCATATAAATACAGTGAATTTTGCTTTTAATTAATTTTTAAAAACACCATCTTTTTAAAATATTATCAAAAGATGTTTCATTAATCTATTACGAATTTATATTTTGGGAATTCAAAAGATAGGTGTTTGATTATTGATTTTACAATGCTAAAATCTTTCGATAAAAACATAACTTTCTTTTAATCAGTTAACTATATGATATTTTCTTACAATGACTAATGAGCAAAAAGATCCTTTGTTTGTTTTGGTTAAATCATTATCCAAATCAGAAAAGAGACAATTTAAAGTATACGTGGGACGATTAGGGGTAAATACTGATTCTAAATTCTTAGCACTGTTTAATCATTTGGATAAAAGTGATACGATGGATGAAGATGTTATTGTTGCTAAAGGAATCGTAAAAAAACAACAATTCTCTAATCTCAAAGCACATTTGTATAAACAAATACTGATTAGTTTACGATTAAGCCCATTACATCAAAATATACGTTCACAGATACGAGAGCAGTTAGATTTTGCTTCAATATTATATCATAAAGGATTGTATAAGCAAAGTTTGAAAATACTGGATAAAGCAAAAATACAGGCAAAAGAAAATGAAGAACATAATATTGCCTATGAGATAGTAGAGTTAGAGAAGATTATTGAAACACAGTATATAACCAGAAGTATCAATAATAGGGCTGATGAATTGACCGTTGAGGCTAAGGTATTGAGTATAAAAAATGTATTAACCAGTAAACTATCTAATTTATCATTGCAGTTATATGGTTTAATGCTAAAAAGCGGATATGTAAGAAATGATAAAGAACATAATGAAGTAACTAATTATTTTTATAGTAAACTCCCAAAATATGAATGGAATATGCTGGGATTTAGAGAGAAATTATGGTTGTATAAAGCACATCTATGGTATAGCTTTATTGTTCAAGATTTTTTATCATGTTATAAATATTCAAAAAAATGGCTCGATCTTTTTTATGAACATCCAAAAATGGTGAACCAGAATCCTGTATTTTTCTTGAGAGGGAATCACTATTTATTAGAATCACTATATCTGATAAAAGATAGAACACAGCTAAAATCTACTTTGATAGAGTTCGAAAAAACTATTAGTGATTCTTCGTTTCCTAACGATGATAATATAGAGGTACTATCATTTCAGTTTATATATAATAATAAGCTTAATGTGCATTTCCTAGAGGGGAGTTTTGAAGATGGAGAATATATGGTAGAGGAAATCCTAAAAGGAATATCAGAATTCAAAAATAGATTAGATGATCATCACATTATGGTGCTTTATTACAAAATTGGATGTCTTTATTTTGGAATGGCCAATCATAAGAAGTGTATAGAGTATTTGAGCAAGATTATCAATAATAAGTCGTTAAAGATGAGAGAAGACCTGATGTGCTTTTCTAGAGTGTTAAGCTTGGTGGCTCATTATGAGGCAGGAATGGATTATCATTTGGAAAGTCAATTGAAGGAAACATATCGATTTCTGATTAAAATGGATGATTTGCATGAAGTACAAAAAGAAATGATAAAATTTCTTAAAAATCTAGGGGATATTTTTCCTCATCAGATTAAGGATGAATTCAAGAAATTACACAAAAGGCTGAAACAGTATGAAAATCATCCTTATGAAAAAAGAGCATTTTTATACTTGGATATCCTTTCTTGGTTAGAAAGTAATATAGAAGGAAGGCCAGTTGCAGACATTATTAAAGAAAAAGCAAAGAAGCAAGTACGATAATTGATTATTTATAAAGACAAATAGATTAGCTATTATGCAAAAAAAACTACATGTAAAAAATCTTCTAGAGCTCAATTTGGCAATGCTATTTATTGCTACCTCAGGGGCACTAGGAAGATACATTGATATGCCAGTACCAGTGATTATTGGTTTTAGAGCGTTAATGGCAGGAGTATTATTATTTGTTTTCTGTAAATGGAAAGGAGTTTCATTTAGAACCAGTAGTAAAGATCGTCCAACAATTATTCTGAGTGGAGTATTAATGGGGTTGCATTGGATTACTTATTTTTATGCTTTAAAATTGTCTAATGTTGCAATAGGGATGCTTTCTATATTTACATATCCTGTTATAACTGCTTTATTAGAACCTATATTATTAAAAACAAAGTTTCAAAAAGTACATTTATTATTAGCACTATTAGTGCTAATAGGAATTTATTTTCTTGTCCCCGATTTAGATTTTAGTAATTCATATACAAAAGCTGTATTATTAGGAATACTTTCTGCGATATGTTATTCATTCCGAAATCTTATTATGAAAACCAAGGTAGGTAATTATAATGGTTCTGTATTGATGTGGTATCAATTGGTGGTGATAGGTATATGTCTTTTACCATTCTTATTTTTAATGGACAGTTCAGGTATAAAAGAACAGTGGTTCCCTACTTTGATCCTCGCTTTACTCACAACTGCGATAGGTCATACCTTGTTTTTGGCAAGTTTTAAGCGATTTTCAATTACAACAGCGAGTATTATAAGTAGTGTGCAACCCATATATGGTATTATTATAGGGATGATTTTTTTAGGAGAGATTCCAGTGTTTTCTACGATAATTGGTGGGGTATTGATTCTCATTTCTGTGGTGATAGAGAGTATACGTACTTATCGCTAATCTATACTATAGTTTAAGAAACAGGACTTGTTTTTTTGAAATAAATAATGCCAGTTTCAAAAAACGGGACTTCTGTAGTTTACTTTTGCGGTACAAACTAAAATATAAATAGATTTATTATTATGAAAATTAAATTTTTAAGTACCGTATTTCTTTTCACAGTTTTATTTACTTCATGCTCCAAAGATGATGATGCGGGAACACCAGATACTGGTGGTGAAACAGAAACTACTATTCTTTCGTATGCTAATGTTGAATTTACGTTTGACGATTCTGCACGTTTTTTTGCAACGAGTACAGGTACAATGTATGGAGCGTTTAAAATTGATGCAGATGCAGCAAAAATTATTGATTTAGCAGGGGATAGTGGTACAGATTTTATTGCTTTTATAAGCCCATCGGCAGAAGGAGCTACCATTCCTAATGGAACAAAAACAAAAATACAACATACAGGTGTCTCTATGACAGTAGCTCAGTTTGATGAGATAAAAGATGATAGTGTACTCAAAAAACTTACTGTAGTTGATGATAATGATTCTGTAGCTATTTCTTCTCATAAGGAAAAAATAATTCTTTTTGAAAATGCAACAGGTAAAAAAGGAGCAATCAAAATGACGGCTATCAACTCAGAAAGATTAAAAGTTGATATTAAGGTTATGAAATAGTATTTATTCTATAGGATTATATAAATATGGCTGTCTTTTTAGACAGTCTTATTATATATGTAAGGTAAATAGAAACGAAGTGTTCTAAGAGAAACATGATGTAAGCTAGAAACTCTCTGTATGTTTATGATATTTGCTTATTATATTTGGGGGCAATCCATTTTGTGTAGATAAAAAATTCTATTAGTGGAGTTGCCATCATTAGAATTAGTAGAAGTAATAGCGGTTTTACTATGTTATAGTATTGTGAAGAAAGGATATCATGAACCCAAAGATCTAATTTTTCTAAAACTATTTTTTCTAAATCTTCATATCCTACTTCTAATAAAAAATCAATAACCACTTTAAATTCATCATATGATAAGGAATCAGAGACATCAATATGAGCACCTTTTCCTGCAGCTGTAGTAATCATATTGTATAATACAAAGGTGTAGATCTCTTCTCCGTAGTGATTGAGCAGGAATGTTGCCAATTTATTTTCTACAGAACCGACGAACGATTCGTTTTTAATTTCTTTTTTTTTATAATGATCTTTAAGAAATGTGATAAAATCGGTTGAATTAGACTCTGTTTCCATAGCTAAGACTTGAAGAGAAATTAAAAACTTCTGCTTTTCTTGTTCGTTTTCAAAAATATAGCCTAATGACTTAGTGTAAATGCTAGTTACTATAGCAGGACGTTCTGTATCTACTATTTTGTATATACCACGTATCAAACCCCATTGTCCAAACACATACAACATTCCAATCATTAATAGTGGAATATATAGTTTTACAGCCCAGTTATAATATCTGGGAGTTCTTTTAAAAATACCTTTTCGATATAAAACAATACAATAGATAATAGATATAATAAAGCCTAAAAATAAAAAAAGAATACAATTTAAAATTAAAGTCCCAGAATGGGGTAGTACTATATCTCTAATGATTTCCCATAGAGATCTCCAATCGATTTGATCTAATAAGTTTAACGATGATTCCATTGTTGTATTTATTATTTTATTAGCAAATATCCCAGATGCTATCTGATGGAGGAGGGGCAATGATAGATAATGACTCTTTTTTTACAGGGTGAATAAAAGTGAGTTTTCTGGCATGTAAATGTATGCTACCATCTTTATTACTTCTATCAGCTCCATATTTGAGATCCCCTTTGATAATACAGCCTATAGCAGATAACTGAGAACGTATCTGGTGATGACGACCTGTATGCAAAGTAACCTCAAGTAAGTTGTAATTAGTAAGTTTTTTTATGAGTTGATAATCTAAAATAGCTTTCTTGCTATCTGGCACTTCATTTTTATTAGCGTATGATTTATTTTGTTTAGGATTACGTTTTAGCCAATGTATAAGTGTATCATTTTCTTTAGGCGGAAAATCCTTTACCACCGCCCAATATGTTTTTTGTGCTTCTTTATTTGCAAATAATGCATTGAGTCTGGGTAGTGCTTTACTTGTTCTGGCAAATACTACGATACCACTTGTAGGACGATCTAGTCTGTGTACTACACCAAGATAAACTGCACCTGGTTTATTGTACTTTTTAGCAATATAAGCTTTCACAATTTCGCTAAGTGGAGTATCCCCAGTTTTATCACCCTGTACAATATCTCCTGGACGTTTATTTACTATGATAATATGATTATCTTCATAAAGAACCTGAAGATTATTATCGTTTGTTATCACCTTTCTCATTGGTTGAAACCTTTACTTCTTTCCATTTTTTGAATATCGGAATTGAAATTTTAGAAGGAATACCTTTAAATTTTAGTAAAAAATCTTCATTCTCTTTTTTGATGTCATATTCTAACTCTAAATCAAATTCATCTTTACCACAAAAAAAACCTTTTTTTTGTAAATGCTTGTTAGAAGATAATGATGATAGAATTTTAAACGTTGATGCATCAACTTTCTGTAAATAGTCTAAATTGTTTTGTATTTCTATTTCATTTACTTCTGTTGGATAAATGATTTTTATCTCATTTTCTGATTTATTGTCATAGTCAGTATGTTGATTTATAGTAATATAATCAGGATAGATGTCAAAATTGGAATCATCATAGATTTTATTATTTATACTTAATTTAGCAGATAGACTATTTCTAAAAAGAGGTAATTTATTTCTAAACCTATGAAAATCAATAGTAGTGTCGATAAATACTTCGGTATCAGTTTTAAATTTTAAATTATTATTTCTAGAATACTTGGTAGTTTCTTTTTGGTTTCTAGATATAATTTTTTCATCAGAGATCTTTTGATATTGATCTATGTATTCTACGGTTAATGTTTTGACTTTATCCTTAAAATAGTAATGATAAATATAACTTCCTTCATTTTCATCGGCTTGTTGGTAGAGAAAAAGATCAATATTGGAGATGCTGTCAATTGATTTGCCAGATAAATATTCTACATTATTAAAAGCACTACTTTTTCGCCCTAATACTGAAGGTCGAATTTCTATATCTTGGCTATTATAAAAGCTTAGTGAACGGTGCTTTCCTCTAATGGAGATAATGGTATCATCAAATTTTAGAATTTTAAAAGGTAATGTATTAGAAAGATTTTTTTTCAAAAAATTCTTTTTGGTAATCGTTGTTTTATTTGTGCTTACAGGAAAGCGTATGCTATAAAAAAGTTTTAGACTATCGTTGTAACTTAATGTTTCATCACGTAAATAAGTAAAACGACCATTAGAGAAATATGTATTCCCGTCATGGTAATTGGATTTGTAAGCCTTGTTTAGTATATGGATTTTATGTTGGGTACTAAGATTAATTAGGCTGTCTGACGATAGGATAACTATATGTTCTTTAAAAGGTAAACAACTGTATGATATTAATGTTAAATCTTTTTCTCCTATAAGGTCATCTAGAATGTTATCATCTAGAATATATGTTTTTTTTAGCCCTTTGTTTAATTGGATAAGGTTATCTTTTTTTAAAAACAAAGGCGTTTTATACTTATACCATGAAAAGGGAGAAGTAAGAAATTCTTGTGAAAAAGGAACTTCTTTATTGTGATATTTTTTTTGTATTTCTGATCCGTAGCTCAATAACCCATTAGAATAAGCATTTTTGACATAATTGGTGTTATTACTGTTACTAGTATCAACCTTTTCTACATTAGATGAAATAGTTGTATTGTCTTTTAGTGTAGTGTGAGTTCTTATACGTAGTGGTAATCCTGTAGTGAGGTCAATTGTAGTGGTTCCTTGAGTTTTAATAGTGTCATTTGTTGTTGGAACAATTCCCGTCCCTTTATGATAAAGTAGCGCCTCTTCTTTGGTGATATTCTTAACGTAATATGTGGTTTTAAAAACAATACTATCATTGGTAAGTAACTTTAATTTTTTATCTACTATCCAAGAAGATCCTAGCTTTAATTTTTTATCTACATAAGAAAGATCTAGATTGGCATTAGTGCTTTTTAAAAGCTCTTTGATTTTTTGAAGTTCTTTTATAGGTTTTTTCAAATCATTATTTGGAAAAACAAATGCGTTATTATAGATTTTCCCCTTTTTATTTATATGAAAAGAATGTTTAAAAGATTTTATAGTTTTTGTTATTCCATCTACTATGTCAGGGTAATCTTTGGAATAATTTCGAGATAATGAAAATTGCATCTTTTCATTAAACTTTAAACTCAAATCTAGAATTTGTTCAGTAACCTTAAATGTTTTGTTAGGGCTCTTTTCAAAAGTAAGAGATTCTGTTCCCAAAAAGTTAGCTGTAAAATCTTTTGAGCTAGAATTTCTATGATTCTTATTGGTAATTAAAAATTCCCAGTTGTAGTAGTAAGGTGAATTGGTTTTAGGGTTTAGTTTAATTATTTCTTTTGTTTGTGCTCCTCCCAGAATAGAACTTCCTCCAAGAATAATTAAGAAAATTTTTTTAAGAATTCTCATAAATTAATATTGCTCAGTATCATTAGGAAAATCTACCGCCTTAACATCTGTAACATATTGTTTAAAAGCATTTGTCATTTCAGAATATAAATCGAGGTAGCGTCTTAAAAAACGAGGATTAAATTCATGCGTCATTCCTAACATATCATGAGTAACCAATACCTGGCCATCAACTCCATTTCCTGCTCCTATACCAATAATTGGTATAGTAAGGCTTTCTGCAACCTCTTTGGCTAATTTGGCAGGGACTTTCTCTAATACAATAGCAAAACATCCTGATTTTTGAAGCATGAGTGCATCTTCCTTTAATTTCTTAGCCTCTTCTTCTTCTTTAGCACGTACCGTATACGTCCCAAATTTATATATAGATTGAGGGGTAAGACCAAGATGTCCCATAACAGGTATACCTGCATTAAGAATTCGACGTATCGATTCTTTTACTTCTTTTCCTCCTTCTAATTTTACAGCATGTCCACCTGATTCTTTCATGATGCGGATTGCAGAACGCAACGCCTCTTTTGGGTCGCTTTGGTAACTCCCAAAAGGTAGGTCAACAACAATTAATGCGCGATGAATTGCTCTGATAACAGAAGATGCATGATAGATCATTTGATCCAATGTAATAGGTAGTGTAGTTTCATGACCCGCCATCACGTTGGATGCAGAGTCACCTACAAGAATTACATCTACACCTGCACCGTCTACAATTTTGGCCATTGTATAATCATAAGCCGTTAGCATAGATATTTTTTCTTTATTAGCTTTCATCTCTATCAGAGATTTTACAGTAACGCGCTTATAATCTTTTTTTGCTGTGGACATTTTAAATTATTTTTTGGATTGTAAAAGTAATGAATTACCTATAATATGGTAATAAGTGTTTTGATTTTTTGATGTCTCTTTTATAAGAATAGTATAAAAATTACAAACTTTAAAAATAATTAAAACCTTATTTTTATATTCAATTCAGAAAACCATCATTATTATGTATAAAGTATCATTGATAGTTATGTTATTATTTTGGGGAAGTGTCTTTTCTCAAAAAAGTGTTGCTAGAGAAGATGTCAGTCGTTATAAAAAAGAAGTAAAGCATACGATTTTAGAGTTTTTTGAAGGTTTTCATTCTGGGGATACGGCCAAGATAAGAATGACTATAGATGCAAACATTGCTCTACAAACGATTGTAAAAACAAAAGAAGGTAAGATAAAAGCAGTTCAAGTTGATATAGCAAAAGTATTGACCACAATTCATAACAGGCCCAAAGAACAAAAGTGGGATGAGCGATTATTAGGTTTCAAAATAGAGGCAGATGCATCGATCGCAAATGTTTGGACTCCATATGAGTTTTATGTGAATGATACATTTAGTCACTGTGGAGTTAATATGTTTCAGTTATTTAATGATGGTACTGCTTGGCGAATACTAGCAATTACAGATACCAGACATAAAGACACATGTAAATAAAGTATAGAAATCCTAATTAATTACTGTGATAAAAGCTTAACAATCACTTAAACTCACTTTTATAGCCAAACCACCCTCACTGGTCTCTTTATATTTTGTATGCATATCCTGAGCCGTTTCCCACATTGTTTCAATAACTTTGTCTAAAGGCACCTTAGCATTTGCAGCATCAGTATCCAGTGCCATTTCGCAAGCATTAATAGCTTTTATAGCTCCCATTGCATTTCTTTCTATACAAGGAATTTGTACGAGTCCACCAATAGGATCACATGTTAATCCTAGATGGTGCTCCATAGCAATTTCACTTGCTATTAGTACTTGTTCTGGACTTCCACCCATAAGTTCAGTTAATGCACCTGCGGCCATTGCAGAAGAAACACCAATTTCTGCTTGACAACCTCCCATTGCAGCCGAAATAGTCGCTCCTTTTTTGAAAAGACTTCCGATTTCTCCAGCAACAAGCATAAATTGTTTTATATCATCAAAATTTGCATCATGATTCTCTATAACCATATAATACATCATCACAGCAGGAATAACTCCTGCACTTCCGTTGGTAGGAGCAGTAACCACACGCCCTAATGAAGCATTTACCTCATTTACAGCCAAAGCAAAACAAGATACCCATTTAAGTATTTGACGAAACTTTACTTCTGTATTACGGATCGCTTCAATCCATTCTTGAGGAGATGTATAGGATTGATTACCGATTAGTTTTTTATGAGTATCATATGCCCTACGTCTTACATTTAATCCACCAGGTAGTGTGCCTTCTGTGTGACAACCAGTATACATAGATTCTAGCATTACTTGCCAAACTTGTGCAATTCCTGTATCTATTTGCGAAGCATTTTTTAGAGAGAATTCATTCTCTAACACAATTTTAGATATTTTTTTGTTCTTAGTGCTACAATATGCCAAAAGATCAGTAGCCTTTTGGATAGGCATAGGGAATTTATGAAACTCTTCTAGTTTTTTCTCTTTTCTTTTTCGTTCCTCTTTTACTACAAAGCCTCCACCAATAGAATAAAAAGAAGAAGAAATCACTTCTCCATTTTTTAGGGTACCATGAAAAGTCATACCATTGGGGTGAAATTCTTTGAAGTCTCTATTAAAAACAATGTGTATTTGAGGATCAAAAGTTATCTGTAACTCATTATTAAATGGCAGTGTTTTAGAAGATGTAATTGTATCAATAATAGAATCGATAGTCGATACATCAATAGTTGTGGGGTCATATCCACATAACCCTAGTATTACTGCGATATCTGTAGCATGTCCTTTTCCTGTTAAAGAGAGAGAGCCAAAAAGATCAACGGTAATAGAAGTTACTGATTCAAAAATCGTAGCTTCTTTTAGTTCTTCTATCCATCTTCCTCCTGCACGCCAAGGGCCTAATGTGTGTGAGCTTGAAGGCCCTACACCTATTTTGAGCATATCAAAAACACTGATGCATTCCATAATATGTAATTATTGATAAAAATTTGCGGGTAAATATAGTTTTTTGGTAACAAAGAAACTTGTTTTTTAAAGAATAGTTAATACTCTCTATTATTTTACTTGTAATTATTTCTAGAAAAGGGTTAAATAACTATAGTGACATCCTGTCATATTGATGCTAATGGCATAATCATTGACTTAACAGGAATAAATTATCATGAACATAAAGTATAACAATTAGTATAAAAGATGAGTAAAATAATAGGAATAGATTTAGGGACAACTAACTCATGTGTTTCTGTAATGGAAGGTAATGAGCCTGTAGTAATCCCTAATGCCGAAGGTAAAAGAACTACTCCTTCTGTCATTGCTTTTGTAGAAGGAGGAGAAATCAAAGTAGGAGACCCTGCAAAACGTCAGGCAGTTACCAACCCAACTAAGACGATCTCTTCTATCAAGAGATTTATGGGCAATAAATTTTCTGAATCTTCAAAAGAAGCAGAAAGAGCAGCATATAAAGTTGTAAAAGGAGACAATAATACACCACGAGTAGATATTGATGGTCGTTTATATACACCACAAGAGTTATCTGCAATGACGCTTCAGAAAATGAAGAAGACAGCAGAGGATTATCTTGGTCAAGATGTAACAAGAGCAGTAATTACTGTGCCTGCATATTTTAATGATTCACAGCGTCAAGCTACCAAAGAAGCAGGAGAGATTGCAGGACTTACAGTAGAGCGAATTATCAATGAGCCTACAGCAGCAGCATTGGCATATGGACTTGATAAAAAAGGTACAGATCAAAAAATTGTTGTTTTTGACTTTGGAGGAGGTACCCATGATGTATCTATCCTTGAATTAGGAGATGGGATTTTTGAGGTATTAGCTACAGATGGTGATACTCACCTTGGAGGAGATGATGTAGATCAAAAAATCATTGATTGGTTAGCAGAAGAGTTTAAGGCAGAAGAAAATATGGATCTAAGACAAGATCCGATGGCTTTACAACGTCTTAAAGAAGCAGCAGAAAAAGCAAAGATAGAATTGTCATCTTCTGCGCAAACAGAAATAAACTTACCATATGTTACGGCTACAGCAAGTGGGCCAAAACACTTAGTAAGGTCATTAACCAAATCAAAATTTGATCAATTAATTGATGATTTGGTAAAACGTACTATAGAACCTTGTCGTACAGCATTAAAGAATGCAGGAATCTCAACTAGTGATATCGACGAAATTATTTTAGTAGGTGGATCTACTCGTATTCCAGCAGTACAGGAAGCAGTAGAAAGCTTTTTTGGAAAATCTCCAAGTAAAGGTGTAAATCCTGATGAGGTTGTTGCAGTTGGAGCGGCAATTCAAGGAGGAGTATTGACAGGAGATGTAAAAGATGTATTGTTATTAGACGTAACTCCGCTTTCTCTTGGTATCGAGACGATGAACAATGTAATGACTAAGCTTATTGAAGCCAATACAACGATACCTACCAAAAAATCACAAGTCTTTTCTACAGCGGCAGATAATCAGCCATCAGTAGAGATTCATGTATTGCAAGGGGATCGTCCTATGGCAGCACATAATAAGACAATTGGTCGTTTCCATTTAGATGGTATTCCACCAGCACAAAGAGGAGTGCCTCAAATTGAAGTTACTTTTGATATCGATGCCAATGGTATTATCAAAGTTTCTGCTACAGATAAGGCTACCAACAAAACTCAAGATATCAGAATTGAAGCTTCTTCAGGTTTGACCGACGAGGAGATCGAGAAAATGAAAAAAGAAGCTGAGGCAAATGCAGATGCTGATAAAGCAGCAAAAGAAACTGCAGATAAGCTTAATGAAGCTGATGGAATGATTTTTCAGACAGAAAAGCAACTTAAAGAATTTGGTGATAAATTATCAGATGATAAGAAAAAACCTATCGAAGAAGCTTTAGAAGAATTGAAAAAAGCGTATGCATCTCAGGATGCTACAGTAATACAGCCTGCTCTAGATAAAATCAATGAAGCATGGAAAGTAGCGAGTGAAGAAATGTACAAAGCTCAAGAAAATGCACAGCAAGGTGGGCAACCAGGCCCTGATGCAGCTACAGGAGGTCAATCTTCTGATGGAGGAGGTTCTGAAGGAAGTGATGTAGAAGATGTAGATTTTGAAGAAGTAAAATAAGTATAGATTACTTTTATAAATACAAAAAATGCGTAGCCAAAAGCTACGCATTTTTTATTGCTGTAATTTGTCAATAATTCGTTTTTGATATCTCATTAGAAAGTTAATTTCAATACTACTATTTTTAACTTTGAAATACTATAGTTATATAAAAATTGTTTCATTATTCTTTAGTGTTATAATTAGGGTTGAACAGAGCTAGTGATAGTAGTTATTTTTGAAAATATTAAAAAAAAACTATTTTTTGAGTTATATTTACCTCATTAGTGTTTGTAATAAAGAATTCTAAAATATCAAACAAAAAATATTGAATACCGAACACCTAATACTGAACATAGAAGTTTTTTTCTCAATATTCATTACTAAAATATTCAATACTAACTCATAAACGAAAAAAAATATCTCAGTTTCAAAAAGCGTGACTACTATGTTGTAGTATTGGGGTATAATTTGACAAAGAAACTGGTACAGTTTATCACAGCATTTTTTGCAAATCTGCCGAGGAAAAATCAAATGTTAAAAAATTTGGCTATTCCAAAAAGAGGAAATAATAGTACGATAAAAAATAAAAACAAAATACAATTAATTGATTTACAGTAATTTAAACACAAAACAAACTATGATTTTAAAAACCAAAAAAGACACTCTAAAAATCGTGAAATCAACCATACAGGGGGTTTTTCCCCTGCTTTTTGGGTTTTGTAGAATCAATTGCATCATTTATATTTAGAGATCAAATAATTGACTATCAAAATAACACACAAACAAAATACAATCAAATCAGTTAACAGTAAAAAATGAATTATGGCCATACAAACTACCACTACCATCTATATCGCCAACAAACAACTGAGTTCCTATAAAACCCTTCAGTTACATCAGGAAATTGATGCTCATCATTCATTAGAGTTGGTATGCCGTACTGATGCAATAGAACAACTCTCTGATGAGCTAATTGGCGAGAGTAAAGAATATATAGGTAGTATTATCACCATACAAGTAAGTGCCAATTCTACTGTAGATAGTTATAGAGAATTAGAATTCAAAGGAGTGGTCACAGGAGTTGAAAC
>NZ_PGUB01000034.1:0-46497 GCF_002924285.1 Aquimarina sp. I32.4
AGGGGTAAGTCAAGAGTTTACTCATGTTGCTACACCAGAGGAAAATGCACATGTAGAAGCTTATCATGGAATACTTAAAAAAGAAGTCTTTCAACGATTTGAGTATAGAACATTTGGAGAGATTCAACAAATACTAAAAAGATATGTGGTTTTCTATAACAACGTAAGGCATCATGGACTATTGGGAAGAATAACTCCTATGGAAAAATGGAACAAAGACAAACACTTAATTTTAATGAAAAATAGAGTAGCATAATTAATAATCCAAATTTAAAAGATTACTCTTGTTTTATAGGGGTCAAAACAACCAGATCAAATAGGAAATACAGAAGATCCAAAAGTTAATTTCGATTACTTTTGGAATATTTTTAATGACTATTATGCTTTTTTTGAAAGACGAAATGTGAATTGGTCTGAGTTTGAAAATGTAAGAGATCAAGTTACTGAAGATAATTTTTATGATATTGTTGAAGAATTAGTATTGCAGTTAAAAGATGGACATGTAAGTGTAAAAGATGAAAATAAAGGTGTAGAAATCGAACCTGGTTTTTCGAATTTAGTAGAAAGATTGAATGAACATCTTGAAGGACCATATCGTATAGAGAATACAGACGACTATTGGGATGTTCTGGATGGAAAAATGAATGTAATTGCAGAAACTTATCTCAAAGGAGAATTCAGTCAAAATGCCAAAGAAAATATGTTTTGGGGATTGGTAACTGATCAGATAGGATACGTTGCAATTCTTGAAATGGAAGATTTTGGAACAAGCCTTGAAAATGAGAGAATCGCTCTAAATGAAGTATTAGATGAAATGATGAATGATTTTGAAAAATCTGGAGTTTCCAAGTTAATTATAGATGTTAGGGCCAATGGAGGAGGGCATGATAAAATTTCATTAGATATCGCCTCTCGTTTTGTAAATAAAAAAATAGTAGTCGGAACAAAAAAGGCAAAACTAGGAGAAGGCTTTACAGAGCCTCAGACAATCTCTATTAGCCCTAAAGGGGGCGTATCAGTTTACAGGAGACATTGCTCTTTTGACTAGTCCTGTCACATCTAGTGCGGCAGAAATATTTACTCTAGCGATGAAAGGTTTGCCGTATGTAAACCTTATAGGAGAGAATACCAATGGAATCCTTTCTGATGAATTAACACATGTGTTGCCAAATGGAGCAAGGATAGTGTTGTCTAATGAGGTGTATAGTGATCCAGAAGGAGCTGTTTTTGAAGCCGTAGGTATGGGGCCAGAAAAAGAAGAAAATAAAGTGCCATTTTTGTCTACTCTAGATTTTGATAACAAAATTGATAGTGGGATAGAAAGGGCTATTGAGTTACTAGGTAATTAATAGGGTGTTTATTTCAAAGTCAAGAAGCAAAAGTCTTTAGTATTGAATGCGTTTCTTGACTTTGTTTGACGTGATAAGAATTTATTAGTGTTATTTCACAAGTTAAAATGATATGAGTTCATTTGCTTTCTCATACACAAGATTTGTTTCCCATCCTCGATATAGTAGGTAATCTACGAGTTTTTTATATTTTTTGTTTTTATCCTGTTCAGAAATGCTGTTATATTTTTTTTCTGCCAGTTCATGAAAGATGATAAAATAATCCTCTTCAGCTATTTCCTTAAGTGCAGTTTTTATATTATAAGGAGATATTTTACGTAATTTAAGTTCTCTGGTAATACGTTGTTTACCCCATTTTTTAATATTAAATTTTCCTCTGGCAAAACTTTTAGCAAAACGCTCTTCGTTTAGGAAATTATGCTCCAAAAGATGTAAGATGATTTTTTCCTTAGCTTCAGGAATCAGTTTCATCGTTCTCAATTTATCTTCAATATCTTTATGGCAACGCTCCTGGTAGGCGCAATAATGTTCCATTTTGTGAGTTGCTTCTGCTACCGTTACAGACTTTATAGGGTACTTATGCATGCAACAAAGGTAAGGCACTTTTGTGATTGAATTCAAGTCATATGAATACAAATCTTAATCAATTAGCTATTATGTGTTTAAGCCAGATCATAAAAATAGAAAATAGTATATTTATCTTTTTGATACTAACCATTTAAAAATACCACACACTTTTGAAACTTAAAAACCCATATACTTTTTTCGATAAATTCTGCCTTAGAACGCCTCTTTTGCCTTTAAATTTTTATTACGATCTAACAAAAAATAAGGAGATAACTACAGAGGTATTTGTTGATCTTTGGAAGAATGATGAGATTAAAGAGGCAATTTTTCTTGCCTCTCCAGAATTGTTTGCTGAGATAGAAAAATGGTTATCAGGTAAGCTCAATGATATTAATAAAACTAAGAGACTTGAATCTTCATTGTTAAAATACATATCCAGAATGAGCTCACGCTGTACTCCTTTTGGACTATTTGCAGGGTGTAGTGTAGGAGCATTTGGTGGTGAAACTATGATTGCTCTAGATGATTACTGGAAGAATCATAGGCAAACTCGATTTGATATGAATTTTCTGGTAGCACTTTCTCAAAAACTAGCAAAAGAAGAAGTTATAAAAAAGCAATTATTGTGGTATCCTAATAATAGCTTATATAAAATTGGAGATCAATATCGATATATAGAATATCGATATAATTCATATAACCAAAGGGAACACTCTATAGAAGCTATAGCGTATACGGGATATTTAGAAACAATACTCAAAACTGCTATTTCTGGTAAAAAGGTTAAGGACTTGGCAATGTTGTTGGTAAATGATGAAATCATCTATCAAGAAGCAGAAGAGTTTATAGATGAGCTTATAAGTAATCAAATCTTGGTAAGTGAGATAGAACCCTCTGTAACAGGAGAAGACTTCTTAGAGCAGCTTGCAAATAGAGTAAGCTACTTAGAAGAAGCAGATGTATTACTAAAAGAAATTCAATATTATCAAAAGTTTTTGAAAGAAATAGATAATAGATTGGGTAATGAAGTTAATAAATACGTAGAACTAAGTGATAGAGTAGCAAAAATGGAGACCCCGTTTGAATTAAAATATCTTTTTCAAACAGATATGTATACAGGAATTCAGTCAAATCAATTAAATATTCGGTGGGGTTATAAGTTAAAAAGGTTATTGCCATTATTAAATAGAATGAGTAATACACCATCAGAAACAAACTTGCAAAAATTTAAAGATGCGTTTATAAAACGATACGAAACTCAAGAAATACCGCTGGCAATTGCATTAGATACAGAAGTTGGTATTGGGTATTTGCAAAACATGAATGCCAGTGATTCTACTTCTTTTTTAGATGATTTATATATTCCTTCAGCTCCTGTTACAACACAAGAAATACAATGGAATCCAGTACAGGAAATAATAGGTCAAAAATTGCAAAGTATCCATAGGGATAATAAATATTTAATGCTTCTAGAAGATCAGGATTTTGACCATTTAGAGCTTAATTGGAATGATTTACCTGATACAATGTCTACAATTGCGCAAATAGCAACAGTGGATGGAGAAGAGAAAATGATATGCTCGTATATAGTAGGCGCTTCTGCCGCAAATTTACTAGGGCGATTTTCTACTGGAAACCATAGCATATTAGAGCATGTACAACAAATTGCGGCTGTGGAACAAGAAATGCATGATAATCAAATACTTGCAGAAATTGTTCATTTGCCAGAATCAAGGACAGGTAATGTGATAAGAAGGGCAACAATACGTGAATATGAAATCCCTTATTTAGGCAAATCTAATCTACCTCTAGAACGGCAATTACCAATAGAAGATTTAATGATATCGGTAAGAGGTAATCAAATTATATTACGCAGTAGAATACTGAATAAAGAAATTATTCCAAGATTAACAAATGCACACAACTACAGTGCAAATGCATTACCTGTGTATCATTTTTTATGTGATATGCAAAGCCAAGGAAGGAGGCAAAGTATTGGTTTTTATTGGAATGAGGTACTGCAAAAACATGCTTTTTTGCCAAGAGTGATATATAAAGATTTTATATTGGCAAAAGCCAGATGGAAGATTACTGTAGCTGATCTTTCCTTTCTAAAAGAGTCAGATGATAAAGAAAGAATGGTGGCTGTAAATGAATGGAGAGCAAATTATAATATCCCCAAGATGGTGCAGTTGATTGATGGGGATAATACATTGCTAATACATCTAGAGAATAACAATTCTATACAGATGTGGATAGATTCTATAAAAAAGAAGAAAGAATGCATTATAGAAGAATTTTTGTTTTCAGAAGAAAGTTCTTCTGGCAATGTAGCGGGGGTGGTACAACAAAAAGGAATGAATTATACCAATCAGTTTGTGATCTCTTTGTATAATCAAGAAAAACTAGAAAGAGCAAGAGAGAAGAAAGAAAAGCTGGGATATGCTGGTAAAGAAGTATTGTTATGAAGATGATAGTAAGTGCAAGTATTATTACCAGAACGGTCACATAAATACAACAACATGAGTACAAAAAGAACATTTATATTAGGAGATGAATGGTTATACTATAAGATATATTGTGGTGCCAGAACATCAGATATACTTCTTACAGAAGCTATAAAACCTCTTGTAGAGTATTTAGTAAAGCAAGATGTGATTGATTCTTGGTTTTTTATACGCTATGGCGATCCTGATTTTCATATTAGAATACGATTTCATATACCAGACATAGAGAAAATAGGGAGTGTTATTCTGCATATTAATAACGCACTACAGAAATATGTAGAACAGCAAGTGGTGTATAAAATACAAACAGATACCTATTTGAGAGAATTAGAGAGGTATGGTGTGAATAGTATAGATGCTTCAGAAAAATTATTTTATTGGGATAGTGCTACTTTATTAGAGGCAATATCGATGATAGAAGATGAAGAATTGTACTTTTTGTTTGTGATAAAAGCAATAGATCGATTGTTGGATAGTTTTGGGTATACAAAAGAGGCAAAACTACAATTGGTGTCGCAAAACGGATTAGCTTTCAAAAGAGAGTTTCATGCAGATAAAACCTTGAATAAGCAATTAGATAAAAAATATAGAGGGTTGAAAAACAAAATAACTTTGTTTATAGAGGAAGCCCATACAGATCAGAATTATGTAATTCTCGATAATCTATTAAATCATAAAGAAGAAAATACATCTGTGTACATACAAGAAATTAAGAATATTCATACCGATAAGAATCTTGAAATGCCATTAGACAATTTGATGAGTAGTTATATTCATATGTTGGTAAATCGTGCTTTTAGGTCAAAACAACGATTTTACGAATTGGTATGTTATGATTTTTTATCACGTTATCATAAAACAAAAGTTAGAAGCAAAGTGTTGATTTAGCGTAAATACGAGAAGTTAGAAAAACAAAAAACCCGACACTTAAAATAAGGTCGGGTTATTTTTATTTTATCATTTCACCATTTTTGTCATGAAAATGATATTCTAAATACGTGTAAGCGTCTCTAGGTACAATTTTTACCCATCTTTTATGGTTAATAAACCATTTGGATCGGGTGGATGGAAATCCTTTTGTTAAAAAAGCTGCAATAAAAGGATGCGCACTAAGCGTTATCTTTTTATGATCTTTTTTAATTAACTTTTCTAATTCGACTTTTATTTTTTCTACCAAAACGATTGGTGCCTCAACCTCACCATTTGTTCCGTTTGGATCAACCTCACGGGTTTTGATATTCATTTCAGGTCGAACGCGTTGTCGTGTTATCTGAATCAAACCAAATTTACTTGGCGGTAATATTTTATGCTTTGCTCTATCGTCTTTCATCTCTTCTCTCAATTGATTGAAGAGAGTTCTTCGATTGTCAGCATTATTCATGTCAATAAAATCAACTACAATAATACCTCCCATATCTCTAAGACGTAATTGTCTTGCTACTTCAGCTGCGCTAATAAGATTTACTTCTAGTGCAGTATCTTCTTGGTTTTTGGCTTTGTTTGATCGATTGCCACTATTCACATCGATTACATGCATCGCTTCTGTATGCTCTATAACCAAATAAGCGCCCTTACTCATCGATACAGTTTTACCAAAACTTGTTTTGATTTGCCGTTCAATACCATATTTTTCAAAAATTGGTATTTTAGGATTATGAAGTTTTACAATAGACTCTTTTTTTGGAGCAATTTCTTGCAAATACTCTTTGATTCTGTTGCAGAGATCTTCTTCATCTACAATAATAGAAGTAAAGGTGTCATTAAAAACATCTCTTAATATAGAAGATGCTCTATTCATTTCACCAAGTACTTTTGAAGGATGATGAGCTTTGTATAATTTCTTACACATACTTTGCCATCGTCCTATTAGATTTTGTAAATCTTTGTCTAGTTCTGCTACTTTTTTGCCTTCTGCTACAGTACGTACGATAATTCCGAAACCTTTAGGCTTGATACTTTTTACAAGCCTCTTTAAGCGTTCTTTTTCTTCTGATGATTCTATTTTTTGAGAAATAGAAATCCGATTAGAAAAAGGCACTAAAACTATATATCTACCAGCAATCGAAAGCTCAGAGCTTATTCGAGGACCTTTGGTAGATATAGGTTCTTTTACTATCTGTACTAGTAGTGACTGGTTTGATTTGAGCACATTGGTAATAATACCATGCTTATCAATATCGTTCTCAAAAGGAAAATCCTTTAGAGAATAGTTTTTTAATTTACCTGTGCTTACACGTTTTATGAATTTAAGTAAAGAAGATACTTGAGGACCAAGGTCATGATAATGCAAAAATGCATCTTTTTCATAGCCTACATTTACAAATGCGGCATTAAGACCTGGGACAGATTTGCGGATTTTGGCAATAAATATATCACCAACAGCAAAATCACTGTCGTCTTCTTCCTTATGTAATTCAATTAGTTTTCCATCCTTTAGTAAGGCAAAATCCGTAGAGGAACCTGACCTAATGATCAATTCGTTGTTCACTCTGATTAGATTTTTATCCCGATAGCTATCGAGATGGATTAAACAATTTTTCACAGGAATTTTTTACAATTCCGTTGAAATAAAACGTACATATAGGTAGTGAATATGCTGTTTTATTTCGATTTCAAAGAACTTAACTTTTTAAATAAAAAAAGTAGTTAGAAACTACTTTTTCTTGTGACGGTTGGCTCTTCTTCGTTTTTTACGCTTGTGCGTAGCTACCTTGTGTCTTTTTCGTTTTTTACCACTTGGCATAGTGTACTTTTTATTTAGTTATTATTATTTTACTTCTACGTTCGTTTTTACACCTTCTACAAATACTTTTGCAGGTTTAAACGCAGGTATATTGTGTGCAGGAATTTTGATAGTAGTGTTCTTAGAAATATTACGGCCTGTTTTTTCTGCCCTGGTTTTGATAATAAAACTACCAAATCCTCTAAGGTATACATTATCTCCACTCTCTAAAGAACTTTTTACTTCTTCCATAAAGGTCTCAACTGTTGCCTGAACATCACCTTTTTCTATTCCTAGTTTTTCTGAAATTTTTGCTACAATATCTGCTTTAGTCATTATATTACCTATTTAGGGGTTTTTAAATTTTCAAGGGGGCAAATATAAGAATTTAAAAACCAAAAAATCAATACTTAAGATGATATTTTCATCTTTAAACGTTTAATTTTGCAAAACTTATAATTTTACTATGATTTTTTCTAAAAAACTCATTTCGTGGTATTTACAGAACAAAAGGGCAATGCCGTGGCGAGAAACCAAAAACCCATACCACATTTGGCTTAGTGAAATTATACTTCAGCAAACCAGAGTAGCACAAGGATTACCATATTATTTGTCATTTACAGAAGCCTTTCCTACTGTTTTTGATCTTGCCAAGGCAAAAGAAGAAGAAGTGTTAAAATTGTGGCAAGGTTTGGGGTATTATTCAAGGGCTAGAAACTTACATACTACAGCAAAATATGTGGCAGATGAGCTAAAAGGTGTTTTTCCTTCTACATATAATGACCTTTTAAAACTTAAAGGAGTAGGTGATTATACAGCAAGTGCAATTGCTTCTATTTGTTATAATGAAGCAGTCCCTGTAGTAGATGGTAATGTATATAGAGTATTATCACGATATTATGGGATCGATACTCCTATTAATACTACTAAAGGAGTAAAGGAATTCAAAGAATTGGCTATAACATTAATGGATCATGAGCAGCCTGCAGAATATAATCAGGCAATTATGGAGTTTGGGGCGTTACAGTGTAAACCTCAAAGCCCATATTGTATTATCTGCCCCATACAAGATAGTTGTGATGCATTAAAAGAAGGAAGAGTACAGTTGTTACCTATTAAAATTAAAAAGCTAAAAATCAAAAAACGATATTTTAACTACTTAGTTTTTTGTGCAGAAAATCAAAAAACAATTATTCAGCAAAGGATAGGTAAGGGGATTTGGGAGGGGTTGTATGAATTTCCTTTAATAGAAGGAGAGAGGGTAGATCATACCACAATTACTTCTGATGATGCTTTTAAAAAAATGATAAAAGGAGAGAAGAGTGAGATAACACCATTTTATGATAAGCCTATAGTGCATAAGTTGTCTCATCAACATTTATATACTCAGTTTTATATTGTAAATTTAGGCGATCCCCCGTCAATTATTCATAATCAAAAACTCATTGATTGTGTCGATATACATAAATATCCCGTTCCTATTTTATTAGGGAAATTTATAGACAGATTTTTTGATAAAAGTTCTATTAAAAAACACTTAAAAAGCATGAGTTAAGAGAAGCGCAAAGCTATTTGTTTGTTATTTTTTATTACATTTACTATAATAAGAAAACTGTTTTTGGGTTAGTTAAAAAAATAAGAAGATCAAGATGGTGTTATTTATCAAGGTTTATTATTTCTTTGCGTACAATAACCCTAATAAAAACTATAAATAAAAATGTCTGGAACATTAAATAAAGTAATGCTTATTGGGCATACAGGAGATGAGGTAAAGATGCATTATTTTGAAGGTGGTAACTGCATAGGCAGATTTCCACTTGCGACCAATGATTCGTATGTCAATAAAAGCACAGGAGAGCGTGTAAATTCGACTGAGTGGCATAATATTGTGGTAAGAAATAAAGCTGCAGAAATATGCGAAAAATATCTTAATAAAGGAGATAAGGTATATATAGAAGGACGTCTTAAGACTAGAAAATGGCAAGATGAGCAAGGAAAGGATAGATATAGTACAGAAATACAATGTACAGATTTTACTTTTCTTACTCCTAAAAATGAGAATCAACCTTCTGAATCTGGACCTCAGAATACGCGTCAAATGAATGCGCCTGCTGTTAATGATAACACGCAGATAGCTCCATCTAATTCACAGAATATGGAAGAGGATGATCTTCCGTTCTGATATGTTTAACTAAACAAAGATAATTTGGACCCTGATCCTGAACTGTTATTTATTTCATTATTCACTTTTGATATTTTGCAAACCATTAATGTGGTGATGCTTGTTGTATTGCTTGTTTTTTCTGCATTAATTTCTGGTAGTGAAGTGGCTCTATTTTCATTGACGCCTACCGATCTTAAAGATGAAGAAAATATCTCTAGGAACCTTAAGATTATAATTAAGTTGCTGGATAGTCCTAAGAAGTTGCTGGCAACTATACTGGTGGCAAACAATTTTATCAATATCGCAATTGTATTGCTCTTTGATGCTATTGGAAAAGTGTATTTCAGTAATCTGGATTATGTTTGGTTGGGATGGATCAATGTAAGGTTTGTGGTAGAGGTAGGGTTGGCAACCTTTTTTATATTATTGTTTGGTGAGATTTTGCCAAAGTTGTATGCTAGTAGAAACAGGGTGAAATTTGCAAAGTTTATGGCGCGCCCATTAGGAGTTTTAGATTGGGTGATTTCTCCAGTAAGTATTCCTATGAGAGGTGTAACTGTAAGGATGCATAGCCAGTTAGGGAAACAAAAATCAAATTTGAGTGTAGATCAGTTATCGCAAGCATTAGAATTGACATCAGATAATGATACTACAGATGAAGAAAAGAAAATATTAGAAGGGATTGTGTCTTTTGGTAATACAGATACCAAACAAGTAATGCGCCCTCGTATGGATGTTTTTGCACTTAATAGTACTTCTTCATACAAAGAAATTCTTCCAGAAATTATAGAAAAAGGATATTCTAGAATCCCTGTGTTTGAAGATGGTATTGATAAGGTTATTGGGATTTTGTATGTAAAAGATTTGTTGCCACATATAAATGAATCTTTTTTTGATTGGATTCCATTATTGAGAGAGCCTTATTTTGTGCCAGAAAATAAAAAACTAGATGATTTGCTCAATGATTTTAAAGACAAAAAAAATCACTTAGCTATAGTTGTAGATGAATATGGAGGAACTAGTGGTTTGATTTCATTAGAAGATATTATAGAGGAAATAGTAGGAGATATTAGTGATGAATTTGATGATGAGGATTTAATTTTTTCAAAACTAGATGATAAAAACTATGTTTTTGAAGGAAGAACAGCTCTAAAAGACTTTTATAAAGTATTAAAACTGGAAGATAATACCGTCTTTGAAGATAAAAAAGGAGATGCAGAAACTATAGCAGGGTTATTACTCGAAATATCAGGAAATTTCCCTAAAAGAGGAGAAACTATAGTTTTGAATCACTACGTATTTAAGGTAGAGTCATTAGATAATAAGCGAATAAAACAAGTGAAATTAACGATCAATGAGGAATAAGATAGTTAGGTTTTTTTTGGTAGTATGTGCTCCAGTTGTATTTTTTTCTTGTGGAGGAGAGGTATTGCCTAAGCCCAAAGGAATGTTACGATTGAGTTATCCTGAATCTAAGTATAGAGAGGTGTTGCTGCCATGTTCATATTCTTTTGAAAAAAATGATCTTTCAGAATTATATCCAGCAAGAAGAAATCAACAATGTTGGTACAACTTGGAATATAAAAAAATGAGAGCAACCATGTATATTTCGTATTATCAAGTTAACAATAATTTGGATTCATTGCTTAGGGATGCTCAGAATCTTACACAAGAACATGTAGTCAAGGCAGATGGGATTATACAAACTCCTTTTGAAAATAAAAAAAACAACGTCTACGGTGTGTTTTATGAAGTTTCTGGAAATGCTGCATCCCCATCCCAATTTTATGTAACAGATAGTATTAATCATTTTATTGTTGGGTCAATGTATTTCAAAGTAAAACCTAATTATGATTCAATACTTCCAGCGGCCAATTATTTGCGTAATGATATGATGCATTTGATGGAAACTATTAATTGGAGATAATAAAAAACATACCAAAAGAGGGGTGTTTTATTAAAAAACTGCCCTTGTGTATCTATAATTTCATCACTTTTGCAACTATAGTAATAGGGAGATGGAAAACACAAAACTAAAATGGATATACCTGGCAGTGTTGTCTTTGGTGTGGGGAAGTTCATTTATTCTTATTAAGAAATCATTGATTGGGCTTACGCCATTACAATTGGGTGCGCTAAGAACATTATTTGCTGCAACCTTTTTGTTTTTAATTGGATTTAGAAGTATGAAAACCATACAAGCTTCCGATTGGAAATGGATAATTATATCTGCCTTTGCGGGAACATTTATACCAGCCTTTTTGTTTGCCTTTGCAGAAACAGAAATCGATAGTGGTATTGCTTCAATACTTAACTCAACCACTCCTCTGGTTACATTGATATTTGGGATATTAATTTTTTCAGTGACATTCAGTAAAAACCAACTTATAGGTGTCATTGTAGGGTTTATAGGCTGCTTAGCACTCATATTAGAAGGGGCTTCGGTAAATCCAGATCAAAATTATTGGTATGCATTATTGGTGCTTTGTGCATCAATTTGTTATGCGATCAATGTGAATATTATAAAACGGTATATGCAGCATATATCTCCTATGGCTATTGCCAATGGAAACTTTCTGGTATTAGTCGTTCCAGCTTTGATTGTATTGTTTTTTTCTGATTTTTTCAAGAGTGATGTGATGCATGACCCTATTGTACATACAAGTTTGGTATATATATCTATTCTTGCGGTTATAGGAACAGGGATTGCCAAAGTGTTGTTTAATAAGTTGGTTCAGATTAGTACGCCAGTATTTGCAAGTTCGGTAACATATACAATTCCTATTGTAGCATTATTATGGGGAATATTGGATAATGAGAAGTTTACACTGTATCAAGTGTTTGCCTCTGGAGTTATTATTCTTGGAGTCTACTTGGCAAATAGGAACAAGTAGTTTTTTAATACACTGAAAAACAATAAATTAACATTTGTTTGTATTTAAAAAGGTTCTGTTTTTCTTATTTTTAAGAAAGAACTTTAAAAGATAGAACTTATGAAAAAATCAACTATTCCTGTAAAATACGGTATTCTCATTGCTGTAGGTCTTGTTATATATTTTTTAATTCTTTCTTTGATAGGGATGCATACAAAACCTGTTTTTAGTATAGGTAATGGTGTTATTATGGCTTTTGGTCTGTATAATGCTATGAAGGATTACAAGCATGAAAAAGGAAAAGAGTTTAAATATCAAAAAGGGTTTATGGCAGGGCTTTTTACGGGATTTAATGCAACTATTCTTTTTACAATGTTTTTTGCAGTATATGTAACGAATATTAATGTAGGTTTCTTGCCAGAAATGCTGGCAAACTGGAGTTCGCATTATCATGTAGGTGTTGGTATTGTTGTGTTTGTAGCGGCAATTATGGGATTTGCTACTACTTTTATGCTCACCTTATCGTTTATGCAGCTGTTTAAAGAAAGCTGGAATTCTAAGAAAAATCACAAATCATACTCTGTAGAGGCTTAAAATGTTTGTCGTTTAATTAATTAGCAGTATATTTGCACCCGCCTATTTAAAAGATAGGCAGTTCTTTATTTACAAAATAATTAATTAAACGTTACGCTATGTACGCAATTGTAGAGATAGCAGGGCAGCAATTTAAGGTTGCAAAAGACCAAAAAGTGTTTGTACACCGTTTAGCAGGAGAAGAAGGAGACAAAGTTTCTTTTGACAAAGTTCTTCTTGCCGCAGATGGAGACAATGTTACTTTAGGCGCCCCAGCTATAGATGGAGCTCAAGTAGGAGCAAAAATCACAAGACACCTTAAAG
Organism: Aquimarina sp. I32.4; assembly: GCF_002924285.1. Classification (NCBI taxonomy): domain Bacteria; kingdom Pseudomonadati; phylum Bacteroidota; class Flavobacteriia; order Flavobacteriales; family Flavobacteriaceae; genus Aquimarina; species Aquimarina sp. I32.4. Next base: position 13,080 of record NZ_PGUB01000034.1, read on the forward strand.
GTGATAAAGTTATTGTTTTCAAGAAAAAGAGACGTAAGGGGTACCGTGTAAAAAATGGTCACCGTCAATCTCTTACAGAAATTGTTATCGAGAGTATTGTAACTTCTGGAGCAAAGAAAACAGCAACTAAAAAAGCTGAACCAAAAGCTAAAGCAGCAGCTCCTAAGAAAACAGAAGCTAAGCCAAAAGCAGAAAAGAAATCTACTGTAAAAGTTGATGATCTTAAAAAAGTTGAAGGAATTGGCCCTAAAATTGCCGAAATATTCAATAGTGCAGGGATCAATACATTTACAGATCTTGCAGGAACAGATGTAGAAAAACTAAAAGAAATTTTAGGAGAAGCAGGTTCTCGTTACGCTTCAAAAAACCCAGGATCATGGCCAAAGCAAGCAAAAATGGCTGCTGACGGTAAATGGGATGAGTTGAAAGAATGGCAGGATAACCACAAAGGTGGTATAGAAAAATAAACGTTTAATTTTTTTACCAAATCACTATCTTAGCTTAGACTTAGATAGTGGGTAAAATAAAAAATATGTATTATGGCTCATAAAAAAGGAGTTGGTAGTTCAAAAAACGGTAGAGAATCAGAATCGAAACGCTTAGGTGTTAAGATATTTGGTGGACAAGCTGCCGTGGCTGGAAACATCATTGTAAGACAAAGAGGTACAGCCCACAAGCCAGGTGAAAATGTATACGCTGGTAAAGACCATACCCTACACGCAAGAGTAGATGGTGTTGTAAAATTTACTAAAAAGAAAGATAATAAATCATATGTTTCAATAGTTCCTTTTGAAGCATAGAGAATTTTTTCTTTGTAATATAAAAAAACCCTTTCAAGTTAACTTGAAAGGGTTTTTTTATATAGCCTTTCTTTGATAATGCGTAAGAGGCTGATTCTCAAATTTTATAAATTAAGTATTTAAAATTTCTTTTTTTTTATTAAAAAAGAAATACCTTTAGTAGTGTTAAATTTAAAAACCTAATTATGAAAAAGTTATTGTTGTTTACAATGCTAATGACTCTTACATTTTCTTTTGGACAAAAGCGAAAAGATATAGAGGGAAGTATTAAAAATTTAAAAGGAATTACAGAATACAAGTTAGTTTTTGATTATGAAAACCTTAAAGTTCATAAATTTAATACAGAAGAAGAATTTTTGAAAGATAAAATGGATAAGCGAGAAGAGAAGAATGTTGGTGGTGGAGAGAAGTTTAAAAAATCTTGGTTTGCTGATCGCGAAAATTTATATGAACCAAAGTATATAGAGTCTTTTAATAAGCGTTTTGATGGTGGGGCTGTAAAGGTTGGAAAAGATATAACAAATGCTAAATATACAATGAAGGTTAAGACAACGTGGATTTATCCAGGTTATAATGTTGGCGTTGTAAAACAGCCATCTAAAGTAAATGCAACAATCATTATATACGAAACAGCCACTCCTGATAAAGTAGTGTTCTCTACAAAATATTTTAAGGTTCCTGGAAGTAATTTTTATGGAGCCGATTTTAATTCGGGATACAGAATAGCTGAGAGTTATGCCAAATTAGCAAAAGAAATGGCAAAATACATTCTTAAAAAGGCAAAGTAATAGTAATACCATTTCCAACTTAAATTTAATCAATAAAACCGCGCCTTTTTGTCTAATGTTTCAAAATAAAATACAACCATAGCCCTGCTATGCTTGATTTTTCTTTTTTATCTAAGTCAAAAATTCATCATTTTTCTTATGAGTAAATTTAAATCAGAACTGGTATAATCTGGAAGCTTAAAATTACTAACAAAAGAAAGCAAAACAATAAAAAAAGTCTCTTGAAAAGAGACTTTTTTTATAAAATCAGATGCTTTTTTTAGTATCTGTAATATTCTGGTTTAAATGGCCCTTCAACGGTAACACCAATATATTCTGCTTGATCTGGTCTTAGAGTTTCTAGTTCTACTCCTAGACGTGCCAAGTGTAATTTTGCAACCTTTTCATCAAGATGTTTAGGTAACATATACACTTCATTTTTATAGTTTTCTTTGTTGTTCCAAAGTTCTATTTGTGCCAAGGTCTGGTTGGTAAATGAATTACTCATTACAAAACTTGGATGTCCAGTAGCACAACCAAGGTTTACCAAACGACCTTCAGCAAGAATAATGATATCTTTACCATCAATAGTATATTTGTCAACCTGAGGTTTGATTTCGTCTTTTGTATTTCCGTAATTGTCATTTAGCCAAGCCATATCTATTTCATTATCAAAATGACCGATATTACAAACGATAGCTTTGTCTTTTAGTGTCTTGAAGTGTTTTCCTTGTACAATATCTTTGTTTCCAGTAGTAGTAATAACAACATCGGCATTACCAATTACAGTTTCTAGTTTTTTAACTTCAAAACCGTCCATTGCAGCTTGTAGTGCACATATAGGATCAATCTCAGTAACAGTTACTATAGACCCAGCTCCTTTGAATGAAGCAGCAGAGCCTTTACCAACATCTCCATATCCACAAACAACTACACGTTTACCTGCGAGCATTGTATCTGTAGCACGTCTAATAGCATCAACAGCACTCTCACGACACCCGTATTTGTTATCAAACTTTGATTTGGTTACAGAGTCATTTACATTGATGGCAGGCATAGGTAACGTTCCGTTTTTCATTCTTTCGTATAAACGATGTACACCAGTGGTTGTCTCTTCAGATAAACCATTGATACCACTAACTAGTTCAGGATATTTATCTAATACCATATTGGTAAGATCACCACCATCATCAAGAATCATGTTAAGTGGTTTTCTATCTTCACCAAAAAATAAAGTTTGCTCAATACACCAGTCAAATTCTTCTTCGGTCATTCCTTTCCAAGCATATACAGGTATACCTGCATCTGCGATAGCAGCAGCAGCTTGATCTTGAGTAGAAAATATATTACAAGAACTCCATGTAACTTCTGCGCCTAGAGCTTGAAGTGTTTCTATCAATACAGCTGTTTGGATTGTCATGTGAAGACAACCTGCAATACGAGCACCTTTAAGAGGTTGCTCATCTTTGTATTCTTCACGAAGAGACATTAATCCAGGCATCTCTGCTTCGGCTAATTCGATTTCTTTTCTTCCCCAGGCAGCCAAAGAAATATCTTTTACCTTGTAAGGAACATAAGGTACTGTTTTGGTACTCATAGTTTTTATTTTATGTTTATAAAGCGCATTCTGGTATTTTGCGCTAATTTGTTCTAAATTCGCCTTTCGAAAAAATTAGAAAAAACTTCTTTTTTCGGTTTGCAAAGGTACGTAATAACTTTAAGAATCTAAATGCCTCTTTACAAAACTATAACAGTAGATCAAAGCACTAATGTGTTGATTTGGAAGATCGAAGAATCGTATGAGTCTTTGTGTGAAGGAATAGAATTAACAACACATTGCCAAAATAGAGTAAATGGCATGAAATCAGAGATGCATCGCAGAGCTTTTATGAGCGTGCGACATTTGCTAGCTATATTTGGGTATACCGATCATGATCTTTATTATGATGAATTTGGTAAACCACATCTCACAGATGGTAAGCAAATATCGATTACCCATTCATATGAATTTGCAGGAGTTATTGTTAGTGATAAACCAGTAGGGATTGATATCGAAAAACAAAGAGAAAAAATACAAAGGATAGCACATAAATTTGTAAACGAATTCGAAAACGAATCAATAATAAAACAAGATTCTGATAAAACTCGAGCTCTTACGGTAATATGGGGAGCCAAAGAATCATTATATAAACTGTATGCCACTGCAGGATTGAGTTTTGAGCAACATATTTTTATCTCACCGTTTGAATTAGAATATCCTTTCATTTATGGGGCTATTAGTTATAAGGATCAAATTAGTCATTACGACATGAGTTTTTTGGAGTTTGAAGGCTTTACATGTGTATATGCTCAACAAGCTGTAGAAGAGTAATGCGATTTATGGTATAGAAGCTGTGATAGATGTTTAAAAACAATATTTGTTAAGTAGATTTCTATGAGATATTTTAGGTTTAAATTATTGACAATACTTACTTTCGTAGTTTTGTAACTATATATTATTATAAAGACGATGCAAGTATCAATAGAGCTGACCCTAACTCCACTTCAAAATAATTTTGAAGAACATATCATGCGTTTTATAAAATGTTTACGTGCGTCTGATTTTACAGTTTTAGAAAACCCTTTAAGTACTCAGGTTTATGGCGAGTATGATAAGTTGATGATTTTTCTTACTCAGGAAATAAAAAAAGCATTTGGTGCTATGGATCATGTTTTAGTACATATGAAAATGATAAAAAGTAATAGAAGCGATTATGAGCCCTTTTTTTGATTTTTTCTTCGGACAGTATTCAGAATATTCAAATTTGCATATAACACTTGAAATTATTGCTGCATTTTTAGGATTCTTAAGTGTGCTCTTTGCTTGGTTTAATAAGATATGGGTGTACCCGGCTGGGATCATAAGCACTTCTATTTATGTGTATTTGTTATTAGAATGGTCCTTACTGGGTGATATGATGATTAATGTGTATTATTTTATAATGAGTATTTATGGATGGTATGTGTGGACTCGAAAAGTAAATGAAGTAAGTGTTACCCCTATTTCTAAAACAACTTCTGAAGAAGATAACGTAGCTATAATAATATTTATTATGACGATCCTTTTTGTATTTGGGGTTTATGTTGTTTTTGATAAACTGAATGATTGGCCAGCATATATTGATACTTTGACTACAGCAATATTTTTTGTTGGAATGTGGCTCATGGCAAAAAGAAAAATAGAGAATTGGATATTTTGGATTATTGGAGATATTATTTCGGTGCCATTATATTTTTATAAAGGATTTACATTTACAAGTCTACAGTATTTATTATTTACCGTAATTGCAATTTTTGGATATATTACATGGAAGAAAAACTTAGACAACACCCCAGTGATTGCATAAGAGTAGTGCTGTTTGGCCCAGAATGTACTGGTAAAACTACACTATCCCAGCAATTGGCATCATATTATGATACACAATGTGTTTCTGAGTATATGCGGGAATATCTACAAGAAAAATGGAATAAAACTAAAAAGGTATGTGTTTTTGATGACCTAATCCCTATTGGAGAAGAGCAAATGAGATTAGAAAATGAAGCAGCTACAAAAGCAAATAAGATTTTGTTTTGTGACACCAATCTTTTAGAATTAAAAGTGTATTCAGAAGCTTATTATGATGGAGCAGTACCTGAAAAACTTAACAAAATTTCATTAGAAAATGTTTATGATTTGTATCTTTTGACTTATATTGACATACCTTGGGTTGCTGATGACCTGAGAGATAAGCCCCATGAGAGAGAGGAAATGTTTTTGAGATTTAAAGAATGTCTAGAGCATAATAATCTTCCGTATATTGTTATAAAAGGAGACAAAACGTCTCGTTTTGAGCAAGCAATAAGACATATTAGCCAACTAATAATATAGAAAAGTGAATATAACAGATAAAGATATAAAGTTAATCAAATCAAAAGGGTTAACCGTAGATAAAGTGTTTTCACAAATAGAAATTTTTAAGAATGAGATTCCTTTTGTTGCTTTACGAAGTGCTGCAACATTGGATAACGGGATTTTAAAACTATCAGAACATTATCAATCAGAACTTACTAAGTTATATGATTCTAGGGTTGAAAATCTAGAGACAATAAAGTTTGTGCCCGCTTCTGGTGCAGCGACCCGGATGTTTAAAGATTTGTTTAGATTTCTTGATAACTATGACTTTAAGAAAGAGAGTCTAAACTCTTATACTAATCACGAAAAAGCAAACGCAATACGACTTTTTCTTATAGGCCTAGAGAAGTTTCCGTTCTATGCCACAATTATGGAAAAGGTAAAAAATGCATATCCAAAATTTCAATCTCTCTCTGAAGGAAAACAATTGTATATTTTTGTAGAAATGATGCTAAAGGAAAAAGGTTTGAATTATGGTACTTTTCCTAAAGGGTTATTTCCTTTTCATAAATATACAGATAGTGTTTCAACCTCTTTTGAAGAACATTTGTATGAAGCAGCGGGATATAATACTAATGATAAAGGAGAATCAGCCTTACACTTTACTATTTCCAAAGATCACCTCGAAGCTTTTAAAGAAGAGTTTGAAAGAATTAAAAAAAGAGTAGAAAAAAAGACCAATACAAGTTTTGGAATTACATATTCTTTTCAAAAATCAGAAACAGATACTATAGCGGTAACAGAGGATAATGAACCTTTTAGAAAAGAAGATGGTTCTCTTTTGTTTAGACCTGGAGGGCATGGGGCTTTGATTGAAAACCTTAATGATTTGGATGCAGATATTATTTATATAAAAAATATAGATAACGTTGTGGTGCGTAAATATCAAGATGAAGTTTCTGCCTATAAGAAGATATTAGCAGGTAAATTGACCGAGGTTCAGGATGAGGTGTTTAGAATATTAAATGCAATTGATCAAGAGAATCCATCAGAAGCAGAATTGATAGATATAAAGAAATTCTTGGTAAAACAGCTTAATGTGAGATTACCATTGGATTTTGATAAATTTTCTGAGAAATATAAACTTCAATTCTTGAGAGAATCCCTAGATAGACCTATTCGTGTTTGTGGAATGGTAATTAATGAGGGAGAGCCAGGTGGAGGACCGTTTTGGGTTAAGGATGAAAATGGAAGGCAGGTTTTGCAAATTATCGAAGCCCCTCAAATAGATACGTCAGACCGTAGACAAGCTGATATTCTGGGGCGTGCAACCCATTTTAACCCAGTAGATTTGGTGTGTGGAGTGCGAGACTATCAAGGCAAGAAGTTTGATTTACTTCAATATGTAGATCCTGAAGCTGGATTTATCACAGAAAAAACGATGGATGGCAAAATCCTAAAAGCATTAGAACTTCCTGGATTATGGAATGGAGCAATGTCAAATTGGATTAGTGTTTTTGTAGAAGTGCCTCTTACAACGTTTAACCCTGTAAAGACAGTAAATGATTTGCTTAAATCGGCTCATCAGGTAACACTTTTTTCATGAATACTTCGGTAATTATTAATGAATTAAAGTTTAAAGCTATTAGAAGTTCAGGGGCAGGAGGTCAGCACGTAAATAAGGTGTCTTCAAAAATTGAATTAACTTTTGATATAATGACATCAAAAGGATGTACCGATGATGAAAAATTAAGACTCTCTCAAAAATTATCTTCACGATTGACCAAGTCAGGAGTTTTATTATTACAATGTGGTGATAGTAGAAGTCAGCATAGGAATAAAGAGATGGTAATAAAAAGGTTATTAGACGTACTTAGAGCTAATCTTCAAATACCTAAAAAAAGGAAGCCAACCAAACCTTCAAAAGCTGCTATAAAAAAACGCGTAGAAGACAAACAAAAGAAGTCATTAAAGAAAGCAAATCGCAAAAAACCACTTTTCTAAAAAATCGAGTAATATTTCTACACTTTTGTGTGGATTCTACATGTGTAACTGTTTTTTGTTGAATACGCTTTTATTTTTAATAAACTGAAAACCAGTATTTTGTGATGTTTGTTGTGAAATAACTGTGTTTGGAACAATTATTACTCTTTATATAAGAGTAAAAATAATTCAGTTAACCCAAAATGAAAAAGTTACCAATGATAGTAGCGATTGTAGTAAGTATCTTTTCGGCGCAGGGTGTTGTAGCTCAGGATGAATTAGCTGTCCTAGAAGATGATCTCGGATTCCGAGAATACGAATATGAACAACAAGAATATACTGAAATCAATATTGTAGAATTGCCATTATCAATCCAAGAAGCAGCGGCTAGAGATTTTCGTGATTTAAGGATTGTTAAAGTATATATATCAAAAGATAATACGTACAAGATCGTCCTACAAGATGAGAATGACAGTATAAAAATTGTATTTGCAAGTACTAATGGCAAATGGATAAGGCCAAACAACAATAAATCTTAAATCTAGGGGTAGAAAAAGAATATCGTTTTGCAACCAAGGACGATATAAAGTTGTTTAGTGCTAAAAAAGAGGCTCAATCCCAAGGGTCTCTTTTTTTATGTTTTTATTCCAACTAAGATTTTTAAATCGTAATTTTATACAATGTAGCTTTCTAGTTACATAAATTTACCTAGATTTATTATAGTATAGGTTGACTATAAGCTGGTTGTTTGATAGTTGATGTCATTCTTGTGAAAACAGAAAGATGTCTAAGCAATAATAGTGTTTAGAAAAGATCCCTGTTTTGTATAGCAAAGAGAAATAGTACGATTATTTAATACTTAAGAAATTAAATAATGGGTTTCGATGTGAAAATCAAATACCTCTCATCGATTACATTAAATTATAAAATATGTCTAAAATACTTATCATTGAAGATGATGTGGCCTTTTGTACAATGTTAAAAACATTTTTGCAAAAGAAAGATTATGAGGTGTTTACAGCATTTTCGGGTAATGAAGCTATCCCGAAAATAAATAAAGAAACTTTTGATGTTGTACTAACAGATGTGAGATTGCCTGATATAGATGGGATTGCCATATTAGATGAAGTTCTAGAGAATAGCTCAGAAACTCAGGTTATTATCATGACAGGGTATGCAGAAGTGAATAAGGCAGTTAGCGCAATAAAACAAGGGGCTTTTGATTATGTTTCAAAACCATTTAATCCAGATGCGATACTTCAAACTATAGAAAAAGCATTAAAAAGCAATGCTACTACTGGCGTAGTGTCGAATAAACAAGAAGTAAACGGCACTCAAAATACATCAAAAAAAACAGCTGCTTCTTTTGTGAGAGGAGTAAGTGATGCCTCAAAAAAGCTAAATGAATACGTGGCGCTTGTTGCTCCAACCCGTATGTCTGTTTTGGTTATGGGAGATAGTGGTACAGGTAAAGAATATGTGGCAAGTAGTATTCATAAAGCGAGTAAACGTGCCGATAAGCCTTTTGTGGCTGTAGACTGTGGAGCAATACCTAAGGAAATTGCGTCTAGCGAGTTTTTTGGGCATATCAAAGGATCTTTTACAGGAGCTGTAAATGATAAAGTTGGTCATTTTGAAGCTGCAAACGGTGGAACTCTTTTTCTTGACGAAATAGGTAATTTGAGTTATGAATTACAGATTCAGTTGTTAAGAGCGCTTCAAGAACGTAAGATTAAACCTGTAGGGAGTAATAAAGAAATTGAAGTAGATATTAGGGTAATTGTAGCAACCAATGAAGATCTTAGTCATGCTGTAAAAGAAGGTGATTTTAGAGAAGATTTGTATCATAGATTGAATGAATTTTCAATCAAAGTTCCACCTTTGAGAGATAGAATAGAAGACTTAATGCTCTTTGCAAACCATTTTCTTGAGGAATCAAATATAGAATTAGAAAAACATGTTGTAGGTTTTGCTGATGAAGTACTAGAAGCTTTCAAAAAATATAATTGGCCAGGAAATCTAAGAGAATTAAAAAATATTGTAAAACGCTCCGTTCTTCTTTCGCAGGGAGATATGATTGTATTAAGTATTTTGCCTAATGATATAGCATATGCATCTCATAATTCAAAACAAACCTATAGTTTGTTTAAAAATCAAAATGAACAAGAATTAATTCTTGATGCTTTAGAAAAATCAAATGGAAATAAGGCTAAAGCAGCTAGAATGCTTTCTATTGATCGTAAAACACTATACAATAAATTAAAACAATACGATATTAGCCTTTAGTTTTCGATCTTTAATTTATCAATTAAGCCTTCGATTTTTTTGATGCTATCACTTGTTGTTTTTAGAATGACGTCTTTATTGAGATGGTATTTCTCAGGATGTTCTAATTTTTTAAGAATAGGCACAACCTCTTTTGCTTTGATCTGTTTAAACATAGGAAGCATTTTGTGAGCAATCTTTTTAATTTGAGAAATATCTTTTTTCTTCACTGCTTTTTTTAACTGATGGAGATTATCGATAGTACTTTCATAAAATGTATCAAGAATGGTATAAAGAGACTCAGAGTCACCATGAGCAAAGAGCATTAGGTCGTTAAGAGAATATTCCTCATCAGAGGAATCATTATTTGTTGTACTGTTATAGTCGTCTGCCAAGTTGATATTAATAACTATTGCGATAAGGTCAATTAACTCCTTGGGGGCATATGGTTTTTGTAAACTACCAGCAAACCCAGCTTTTTGATATTCTAGAAAAGAAGTGTCAGTTCTACCCGATAAAGCAATAACAGGTAAATTAGTGTGATTTGTATTACTTTTTATAGATTGTAAAAGTATAAACCCATCCATTTTTGGCATTTGTATATCAGTAAGTACAAGGTCATAAGAATTATCTTGTAATAGAGAAAGAGCCTCAACACCATTTTTGCATAAATCATAGGTTAATCCTGCCAGTGAGGCCACTTCACTAGTCAATGCTAATTGGCTTGGGTCATCATCAACAATCAATACTTTCTTATTTGTGAAATTCTGTATTTTTGTAATTTCTGGTTCCTCCTCTGGAGTTAATAAATCTGACCCTTTGAGAGGGATATAAAAGATAAATTCACTACCAATACCAGGGGTACTATGTAATTCGATTTTACCACGTAAGAGTTTGATTATTTTCTTGGTAATAGCAAGCCCTAATCCAAAACCACCATACCTTTTTTCGGTAGTATCATCACCTTGAGAAAACTCTTCAAAAATATGGTGCTGTTGCTCTTTTGTAATCCCGATTCCAGTATCTTTTACAGATATAACCAATTGTTTTTCAGATAAACCATTTTCTGTAGTTTTACTTTCAATAGTTATGGCCCCTTCATCAGTAAATTTATATGCATTATTTACCAGATTTGTTAGTACTTGTTTTATTCTGAACGGATCACCTAGATATTGTTTTTTTAATTGAGGATCTGTTATGATATTGATTTTTATATTTTTTTTATCATCAATAGGAATAACACCAGATATTGTATCTTCTATTAACTTTTTTGGGCAAAAAGGTAATTCTTCGATAATCATTTTTTCTGCTTCTAGTTTGGATAAATCAAGGAGATCATTTACTAGATGAAGAATGTAATCAGATGATTTTTTGAGATGCCCAAGATAATGTCTCTGCTTGTTATCTAGCCCTGTTCTTTCTAGTAAATCAGAATAACCAATAACCGTGTTTAGAGGAGATCGTAAATCATGGGTGACCGTATTAATCAAAGATTCTCGGGTTTTTAAAAGAGTTTCTGTATATGTTTTTTCCGCTTCAAGTTCATTCCTGTATTTTTGACTCTTTGATACGTCTTTGGTGATCAAAAAGAGAAATATAATAGCAATCAAAAAACTGATTGCAGCAATAATAAGAATGATATCAGAAGTATTGTTAAGTACTTGATTTGAAGCTTCAAGACGAGTTAGATATCTGTTTCTTTCATTTCGGTCTATAGCCGCAAGCAAATCTCTTAATTGTTTTGTGATGATCTGATCATTTTTAAGAAGATTATTCTCTTTTTGTGTGATCTCACGACGGTATTTTTTGTCTTTTTGTTCAAGTTCGGTAAGGACTTGCCTTACAGAAGTTGCGAGAGAATCAACAGTTTGATTTGTTAACCGTTTGGCATTATCCTTTTTGGTCAACTCTAAAATGTTGATTAGTTTCCTTCTGGTACGAGGATCATACTCTTTAAATCGAATGTTGTAATTGGTGTACCCGTCAAAACTTTTATTTACTTTTTTGAGTTCATCAATAGCAGTTTCATATAACCCTTTTTGTTTTCGTTGCTCATAAATTTTAATAAGAGCTTCGAGGTTTTTGTTTTTACTATCAATAAGATATTTAATACTATCAATTTTTCGAGTTTGTAGGGTGTCATAAGATATCTCAGAAACCTTATTGATTGTTTTAAGTATCGTATCTATTTTAGTTTTATAAGTAGCGAATTTCTTGACATCAGAAGTTTGGATAATATTTCTGGTTAAGCTTTCTGCCTCATATAGACCAGTTATAGCTTCTCCTACAAGAAAGAGTTTTTCGTTGTTTTGGTTTTTGATTTCTGCAATTTGAGTATAGTTATTCAACTGTTGGCGAATTACCCAAAAAGTAGTGACAGCAAGTACTCCAGCCAAAAGATAGCCTGCTATAATTTTGAAAGTAACCGATCTTTTTGTATTCTTCATGATCCCTTTATAACTTCAAAAAACTAGAAGCATTGTTTTACAATAAATAAAGTTACAATAAATCAATAAAACATATTACTTTTGCGCAGAAATCTCAAAGGGGTGCTTTTCTTAGTTTTGAGGTAAGAGTATGTGTATACACATTTTTCAACTCTTTACTTTTTACGATGAATGGCTGAGATCATACCCAATGAACCTGGGCGGATAATGCTGCCAAGGGACCGCTAGACCATGATTTTATAAATGGTAAGCAACATAAAATTGGAAAGTTTTTTTTTAAAACATTTTAAATAACTATTTTTAAAACTGAATAATAACCCCTTTTATTCGTATAGAATGTTTACGAATGAAAAATATATTATTTTATCTCGCAATTTTCTTATTGAGCGTAAATCTAATAGCTCAGGAAAAACAAATAGATTCAATTCAATCTGAAATTGAAAAATTAGATGAGGTTTTAGTAAAATCAGTACGCGTAGAAGCAGATTCTCCTGTTACTCATTCTAATGTATCAAAAGAAGAACTTGCAACGCGTAATCTTGGTCAGGATGTTCCATTTTTATTAAATTATCTCCCTTCTGTAGTTTCAACATCAGATGCAGGAGCAGGAATAGGATATACCTCTATTAGAGTCAGGGGTAGTGATGCATCAAGAGTCAATATAACTTTAAACGGTATTCCATATAATGATGCAGAGAGTCAAGGTATTTTTTGGGTGAATTTGCAAGATTTTGCCTCTTCTATAGAAAGTCTTCAATTACAACGAGGCGTTGGAACCTCTACCAATGGATCAGGAGCATTTGGAGCAAGTGTAAATATACTTACAGATGCGGTTTCAGAAATTGCCAATGCAGAAATATCAAATTCATTTGGATCATTTGCAACAAGAAGACATAATGTAAAATTTAGTACAGGGTTAATCAATAACAATATTGAAATTGCAGGGCGTTTATCAGCTATTGCTTCTGATGGGTATGTAGACCGCGCTTCTTCTGATTTGAAATCTTATTTTTTGCAGGGAGCTTATGTAGGTAATAACACACTGGTAAAAGCAATTACCTTTGGAGGCCATGAAGTAACATATCAAGCATGGGACGGAATAGATGAAAAAACATTAAAAGAAAATAGAACATTTAACCCTGTAGGAGAATATACAGATGAAAACGGAGAAACACGTTTTTATGATAATGAAGTAGATGATTATAAACAAGATCATTATCAGTTACATTGGAATCAGAAATATAATAAAAACTGGTCTACAAATCTAAGTTTGAACTATACCTATGGAAGAGGTTTTTTTGAACAATACAAAGAAGATCAAGATTTTGCAGACTATGATTTTACTCCTGTTATAAGTAGTGTAGATACAATCAATACAACAGATTTGGTACGTCGTAAATGGTTAGATAATGATTATTATGTAATTAATGCATCTGCCAATTATAAAAATGATCAAGTAGATATAGATTTTGGAGGATTTTATAGCCTCTATGATGGAGATCATTTTGGAGAAGTAATATGGGCTCAAAATGGTGGAGGTTCTGAATTAAGAGATCAATACTATTTTGGAAATGGAAAGAAAGATGAAATTACCTTTTTTGGTAAAACTACTTATAGAGTTAATGAAAAATGGAGTGCCTTTTTGGATCTTCAAGGGCGTTTTGTAAGTTATGAGTCAACAGGTCAAACTTCTGATCGTATTCCTCTGGAAGTTGATAAAAGTTATGAGTTTTTTAATCCCAAATTAGGAGCAACATATCAATTTAATGACTCGAATCATATGTATGTGTCATATGCCAGAGCAAATAGAGAGCCCAGAAGAAGTGATTTTGAAAAAGGAATAGATACTGAAGAAAGATTGAATGATATAGAATTAGGGTGGAGATTGGCAAAAAATAAGATAGAAGTTAATACCAACGTGTACTATATGTGGTATAGAGATCAATTAGTGCTTACAGGAGCCCTAGACGATGTAGGTAATCCGATTAGAGAGACAAGTGGAGAAAGCTATCGTTTGGGGATCGAAATTGATGCAAACATTACTCTTTCTGATAAGTTTGCCATCAAGCCTAATATTGCATTAAGTACCAATAAGAATAGAGATTTTGTTACTTCAAAGAATGGAAGTTTAATCAACCTTGGAGATACAAACCTATCTTACTCTCCAAATATTGTAGCAGGTAATATGATTGTTTATAGCCCTTTAAAAAACCTTCAATTAGGGTTTCTCTCTAAGTATGTTGGAGAACAATATATGGGTAATATAGATAGTGAAAACTCTAAGTTAGATGGATTCTTTGTAAATGACTTGAACATTGTTTATGAAATCAAAAACATCCCAGTATTCAAGTCAATAGTATTAACAGGATTGGTAAATAATATCTTTGATGCAACCTATGAATCCAATGGGTATTTTTACACCTATGATGATCGAGATGAAGATACTGGAGCAGTAACAACTAATGAAGGTACAGGGTTTTATCCACAAGCAGGAATTAACTTTTTGCTGGGAGCAACATTAAAATTTTAATAAAAACTCAAGCTTAAAAGTAATTTTAAGCTTGAGTTTCATTACTTTTACAACATAAGCTTTAGGGGTGGATTTGCGATGCGAATTCTGAGAAAAACCCTTTGAACCTGACACGGTTAGTACCGGCGAAGGGAAAAGTTAATTTCACATATATAGATACGATGTCTATTTATGTGAATTTTCTTCTTCAAAATAGGTAAATACTGCCTAAAGTTTATGGAATTAATTTTTTAAGAAATGACCATAAACATTAATAATAAACAACAATCTATTTCAGAAAATAGCTCAATATCTATCGTGTTAGAACAATTAAATATTGTGACCAAGGGGATAGCAATAGCGGTTAATAATGAGATCATTGCAAAAGAAAATTGGAGTAAGACCCATTTGCAACAAGAAGATCAGGTAACCATTATAAAAGCTACTCAAGGAGGATAAAGATTAGTTTGTATGCTTTGCATTAGAATTTGTTATGAAGTTTAAATTTGATACAACATAGCATTGTTGCTATGTTTTAAAACAGTTTGAGCTGTAATACATCTTTTAATGAACAAAGTAGGTTTGTAATAAAAAAATGGCATATGCCAGATAGCTACTAAATACATATATCAAAACGTTATAAAATGAAGAAAAAAGATACCGCTCCGCAAGAAAAAGTGATTTCTACCAAGCCGTTTCCTAATTCTAAAAAAATCTATGTGCTAGGAGAAATTCATCCACAAATTAACGTTGCTATGCGCGAAATTTCTTTGGATGATACCACAGATAGTTTTACAGGGAAAAAGATACCAAATCCACCCGTAACGGTATATGATACTAGTGGCCCCTATACCGACCCATCAAAAGAAATCAATGTACATGATGGTATCGAACCTATACGAGAACAATGGATTTTGGATCGTGGAGATGTAGATGAATTAAGTAGTTTTTCTTCAGAATACTGTAACGAAAGATTAAATGATTCTAGTTTAGATCACTTACGATTTAATCATTTACGTAAGCCTAAACGTGCAAAAAAAGGGAAGAATGTTTCGCAAATGTATTATGCTAAGCAAGGAATCATTACCCCAGAGATGGAGTATATTGCCATTCGTGAGAATCAAAAGCTGCAAGAAGTAAAACAATTGTCTAAACAGCACCCAGGACAAGATTTTGGAGCGAGTATTCCAGAAGTTATTACACCAGAATTTGTAAGAGAAGAAGTAGCTAGAGGTCGTGCTGTAATACCATCTAATATCAATCATCCAGAAAGTGAGCCTATGATTATAGGAAGAAACTTCTTGGTAAAAATCAATGCCAATATAGGTAACTCTGCAACAACATCAAGCATCGAAGAAGAAGTAGAAAAAGCGGTATGGGCATGTCGTTGGGGAGCAGATAATATTATGGACCTTTCTACAGGAAAAAATATTCACGAAACTCGAGAATGGATTATACGTAATTCACCAGTACCTATAGGAACGGTACCTATATACCAAGCCTTAGAAAAAGTAAACGGTAAAGCAGAAGATTTAACCTGGGAAATTTTTAAAGACACATTGATTGAGCAGGCAGAACAAGGAGTGGATTATTTTACAATCCACGCAGGAGTGCGATTGGCTTACGTACCAATGACTGCCAAAAGAATTACAGGGATTGTTTCTCGTGGAGGGTCAATTATGGCAAAATGGTGTTTGGCACATCACAAAGAAAGTTTCCTGTATACACATTTTGAAGAAATCTGCGAGATATTAAAAGTCTATGATGTAGCTTTTTCTTTAGGAGATGGTTTACGCCCAGGATGTATTGCAGATGCTAATGATGAAGCACAATTTGCAGAATTAGAAACCCTAGGTGAGTTGACAAAAATTGCATGGAAACATGATGTGCAAACTTTTATAGAAGGACCAGGGCATGTACCTATGCATATGATCAAAGCTAATATGGATAAGCAGTTAGAGGCTTGCGGAGAAGCTCCTTTTTATACATTAGGGCCATTAACCACTGATATTGCGCCAGGATATGATCATATTACCTCAGGAATTGGAGCAGCTATGATTGGTTGGTTTGGTACTGCAATGTTATGCTATGTAACTCCTAAAGAACATTTGGGATTACCGAATAAAGAAGATGTACGTACAGGAGTGATTACCTATAAATTGGCAGCACATGCAGCTGATTTGGCCAAAGGGCATCCAGGATCACAACATAGAGATGATGCATTGAGTAAGGCACGTTTTGAATTTCGTTGGGAAGATCAATTTAATTTATCTCTCGACCCTGAATTAGCAAGAGAATACCATGATGAAACCCTACCAGCAGAAGGAGCAAAAATTGCACACTTTTGTAGTATGTGTGGACCTAAGTTTTGCTCAATGAAAATATCTCAGGAAGTAAGAGAATATGCAGCAAAAAAAGAATTAGATAGTCAAAAAGTATTTGAAACAGGTATGAAGGAAAAAGCGGAAGAATTTAAAGACAAAGGAAGCGAAGTATACCTGTAAGTAAACTATATGTATAGAAGAGTGAAGTTGTGAAATATACTATGAACTTATTTAAGGTTTTTTAATTTGCTAAAAAATTGCTGTTTTCAGCGCTATTTTCGTCTTTTTTTCTTCCGTAGCGATGCTATGCAACTCAAAAAGGACTTCAAGAGAACTAAAAACTTCTAATTTTCGCTTAAATCCAAAAATCTTAAATGAATTCTATATCGATGTTTTGAAAAAAAAATCACAACTTCCCCTTTACTCACTAAGTGAGATTTTAATGCTCCGAAGCTTGCTTCAAAATCAAAGGTTCGTTTTAAACGAATACTTTGTGGGTTTACTTCGAGGCCAGTTTATTTAATTTTCTAAATCAAAAATGATGCTAATTGTACTTACTTCAGAAAGAGAAATAGAGAAAGAAGCTAATTATATCAATGAGTTATTCAAGAATGGATTAGAAATAATACACTTGCGTAAACCTACTTTGAATATAGAAGGTTATAGAACATTACTCCATAAGGTAGAAGCTAAATATTATAATCGAATAATGCTACATCAATACCATGAGTTGTATCACGAGTTTAATTTGAGAGGAATTCATATTCAAGAACAATCACGACTGGATTTAGGAGATAATCTTCAAGAATACATCCTTGATTATCAAAGTAAAGGGGCGAGAATAAGTAGTTCTTTTCATACCAAAGAAGATATTAAAAATTGTCAAGTTGATTTTGAATACGTTTTGCTTAGTCCCGTATTTAGCTCAATCTCTAAAGCTGGGTATAAAGGAAAAGGGTTTGATGTTACAGATATGAACAAGTTTGTAGTAGGAATGGGGGGAATTAATAAAGATACATTACAAGCAACATTTGATTTGGGATATTCAGGTGTAGGCGTTCTGGGTGGTGTGTGGAATTTTGAAAACCCAATACGTAGTTTTGTAGAAATAAAAGAAAAATTAAATTAATATCTATGAGAATATTAATGATAGTAGTAGCGGTAATGTCAATAAATTTTGTTCACGCCCAAGATAAAAAGGTTGAGAAAGATTCTACAGTTGTCCATGAGTTGACAATCAATAAAGATAGCTTTGGATCCTACCCCGCAGTAATACTTGATATAGATACCCATACGTTAATAAAGTTAAATGCAGGAGCAACAGAAGAAGAAGTTTTTAAAAGTATCAAAGTAAAGAATGGCTTTTTTATAGAACCAAGTGATCCTGAATTTGCTTCAATTAGTACGGATGGACCTGATGTAAATCCAAGATTAATAGTGCATGAATCAAATAGTCTAGAAATTACTTTAGAAGAGGTTGAAAAGTTGGATGTCGTCAGTTCACGATTAAGAAGAGAGAGTATTAAAACTGGAGTGTTGTTTATTGTCAAAACGTATAAAGGGATATTTTATAAGTTTCAGATTGTTTTATTTGATACAGAAACAAAGGAAATAAAATTAAGGTATGAAAAAATTGAATAAGAATGTAGCAATTTTAAAACTGTAGATATAATAGTATGATAAAACGTCCATACATACTTACTATTGCGGGTTTTGATCCATCAAATGGAGCAGGACTTACCGCAGATATCAAAACTTTTGAAGCACTCAAAGGATATGGGTTGGCAGTTTGTACTGCAAATACAGTTCAGAATGATGTAGAGTTCAAAGAATGTCATTGGGTAGATATAGCAGTAATCAAAAATCAAATAGACATATTGTTTGATCGTTTTGTGATTGATGTGGTCAAAATCGGAATTGTTGAAAACTGGAAGGTGCTAAATGAAATTATAGATGTTTTATTAGAAAAAAATAAAAATGTTAGGATTGTTTTGGATCCAGTATTAAAATCAAGTTCAGAATTTGAGTTTCATTCCTTAGGTTCAGAGAATAATAACGCTAACAAAATAGTTGAAGAAATAACAAAAAAAATCTATTTATTGACGCCTAATTATCATGAAATAGAAAAGCTATACACAGATAAAACGATTGAAGAAACAGTAGAACACATTAGTGATAAGTGTAATCTGTTTCTCAAAGGAGGACATAGAGATAAGGATATAGGAAAAGATGAGTTGTTTACCATCAATAGGAAATATTTTGTGTTGAATCCTAAAGGAAAAAATATAGCTGAAAAACATGGGAGTGGTTGTGTGCTGTCATCAGCAATTGCAATGTATCTGGCGCAAGGTTTTTCTTTGTTGCAATCATGTTTCAGAGCAAAGAGATATACCGAAAAAGTATTGAGTTCTAATACTAGCTTGTTAGGATATCATAGAGTTTAGAAAGTAAATAAATAAAAAAGGGTGGTAAAAGTAATTTACAACTCTATAAATAATAAAATAAATGATTGAGTTTCAATATATATCACAAGGAGAAACGCCTCAAGAGCATCTATATAATATAGAAGAAGTTTGCAAAAATGGAGGCAAATGGATACAGTTACGTATCAAGAATGAAGAAAGGATTACACATCTTAAAACAGCAATGCGATGTAGAGATATCTGTGATCAATATGGAGCAATCATGGTTGTCAATGATAGTATAAGTGTGGCCAAAGTAGCTATGGCAGATGGAGTGCATTTAGGACTTAATGATACATCACCAGAAGAAGCCAGAAAAATCTTAGGAGATAATTTTATTATTGGGGGTACAGCTAATACGATAGAAGATTGTATACAACAGATTCGTGCAGGAGTTGATTATATAGGTTTAGGTCCCTATAAATATACAAATACTAAAAAGAATCTAAGTCCAGTACTAGGGCTAGAAGGTTACAAAAATATTATAGAAGAACTGCATGGTAAAAATATAGAAATACCTGTCGTTGCAATAGGAGGGATTACAGAGGCAGATATCCCTGATCTCATAAAAACAAAGGTTACAGGAGTTGCAGTCTCAGGAATGTTAACTCGTCAAGAAAATCTTGAACAAAAGATTAAAAATATAAAAAAGAATATCCCTCAACGATTGGTTAATAATAGTTTTAAATAAAATGGATAAACTAAAAATTGCAGACAAAGAGTTTTCGTCACGTTTGTTTACAGGAACAGGAAAATTTAGCTCCTCTCAATTGATGAGAGATGCATTGCTTGTATCAGAAAGTGAATTAATTACAGTAGCATTAAAACGAGTTGATGTAGATAATGAAAAAGATGATATATTAAACCATTTGACTCATTCTAGAATTAGTTTGCTACCTAATACATCAGGAGTACGTGATGCCAAAGAAGCAATTTTTGCTGCGCAGTTAGCAAGAGAAGCACTAGAGACCAATTGGGTAAAATTAGAAATTCATCCAGATCCAAAATATTTATTACCTGATCCCATAGAGACATTAAAAGCGGCAGAAGAATTAGTGAAAAAAGGATTTGTAGTAATGCCTTATATCCATGCAGACCCAGTTTTGTGCAAACGATTAGAAGAAGTAGGAGTGCAATGTGTAATGCCATTGGGAGCACCTATAGGAAGTAATAAAGGGTTAAAAACACTAGAGTTTTTAGAGATTATAATAGACCAAAGTAATGTTCCTGTAATTGTAGATGCAGGAATTGGGAGCCCTTCGCATGCAGCGCATGCTATGGAAATTGGGGCAGATGCAGTATTGGTAAATACAGCTATTGCAGTATCTCAACAGCCTATAGTGATGGCACAAGCTTTTAAAATGGCTGTAGAAGCAGGTCGAATGGCTTATAATGCAAAATTAGCCCCAGTAAAACAACATGCAGAAGCAAGCAGTCCGCTTACAAGTTTTCTTTCAGAAAAATAGATAGCGTATAAGCTTAATAGGTAAAAAAGTATAATGAAATCTTTCAAAAATATATTTGAGCAATACGATTGGGATGAAGTGCTATCTGGTATTTATTCTAAAACAGAAACCGATGTTGTTCATGCGCTTTCCAAGCCCAAAAGAGACCTTGAGGATTTTAAAGCGTTAATTTCGCCAGTTGCAAAGCCATATTTAGAGCAAATGGCACAGATGAGTAGTCGTATTACCAAAAAGAGATTTGGAAATACGATTCAAATGTATGCTCCTATGTACTTGAGTAATGAGTGTCAGAATATTTGTACGTATTGTGGTTTTAGTATGACCAATAAAATTCCTAGAAGAACATTAACCGATCAAGAGATTTTAAAAGAAGTACGTTTTTTAAAATCAAAAGGATATGATCACATCCTTTTGGTTACAGGAGAAGCCAATAGAACCGTAGGAGTTGATTATATTAATAATGCAATACAATTAATTCAATCAGAATTTGCTAATATTACCATAGAAGTGCAGCCCCTACAACAACAAGAATATGAAACTTTGATTGATAGTGGTTTATACGCAGTATTAGTATATCAAGAAACGTATCATAAAGAAGAGTATAAAAAACATCACCCAAAAGGAAGGAAATCTAATTTTGATTATCGATTAGAAACCCCAGATCGATTGGGTAAAGCAGGAATTCATAAAATTGGATTAGGGGCTTTATTCGGATTAGAAGATTGGAGGGCAGATAGTTTTTTTACAGCATTGCACCTACATTATTTGCAAAAAGAATATTGGAAAACAAAATACTCGATATCGTTCCCTAGGCTTAGACCACACAGTGGAGGATTGGAACCGAAAGTAGAAATGAAAGATGCAGATTTGGTACAATTGATATGTGCTTTTCGTTTGTTGGATGAAGATGTAGAATTATCAATGTCTACAAGAGAAAGCGAAGTATTTAGAGAAAATATTGTGAATCTTGGGGTTACTTCAATAAGTGCAGAATCCAAAACTAATCCAGGAGGGTATGCAGTAGCACCACAATCCCTAGAACAGTTTGAGATTTCTGACGAGCGTTCTACAGAAGAGGTCGTACAAATGCTTAAAAATAGGGGGTTAGAAGTTGTTTGGAAGGATTGGGCTTATAATTGGCAGTAATAATGATATCTTTACAGATGTAAACCTCGAAAAGATAAGAAATGTATCAATGTTATGCGCAAGCAATGAAAAACCAATATCAAAATTTAAAATGAGTGGAATTGAAAACTATTTGGGATTTTTATTAGCTGGAATTATTATGAATATGACTCCAGGGGCGGATTCAATCTACATAATTACTCGTAGCATTGCTCAAGGAAAAAAAGCTGGAATATACTCTGTACTCGGAATCGGAAGTGGAGCAATAATTCATATCGTACTCGCAGCATTTGGATTATCAGTAATATTAGCTAAATCAATACTACTTTTTAATATAGTAAAATGGACAGGAGCTGCTTATCTGATTTATTTAGGAATTAGAATGCTTATTGATAAATCCAACTTGTTTAATAATGAAAAAACTGAATTTGAGAAAGTTGATTTGTGGAAAATATATCGCCAAGGATTTCTGACTAATGTACTAAATCCAAAAGTTGCAATTTTTTTTCTTTCTCTATTACCTCAATTCATTAAACCTGAATACGTAAATAATTCTATTCCTTTTCTAATTTTAGGAGGAACATTTTTATTCACAGGGACAATTTGGTGTTTGTTTTTAGCTTACTTTGCCTCTTTTATGACGGATACTTTGAGAAGTAATGACCGAATAGGAAAAATAATGAAAAAAGTAAGTGGATATGTGTTTATTGGATTAGGGCTTCAGCTTTTATTTAGAAAAAACTGACAAAAAACCCAGCAAGCATACACACCATATATAGCAAATAAGGAGATTAATGTTTAATTGAAAGAGTTTGGTACTATCTGTAAGTAATGTCGCCAAATGTTTTGATTTGGCTTGTGACTAAACGGAATATAATCACTTATTTTCTGCCCAACTTACTATATATTAAACAATATAAACATATTGATGTAAAATTGATTGTTTCTTAATTCTGTCCAGTTTTTTAAGTTGATAATGAAAAGAATAAATATTTTTTTTAATAGAACTTTGCGATGTGCAGTAATGCTTTTGTTCCTACTAGCCTTGTTTTGTAGTCTCCCTGTATATGCACAACAAGATTGTGATATAAAAACAGGAAAACAACAAAATGAATGGTTGGTCAAAGTTAATTTGGATTCATCGATCATGCTCAAAGATTCTTTAAACATATTTTTACAAACATTTAAGTTTAATAATTACAGAGATAAAGGGGTAACAAAAGCAAGAGCAGACTTACAGTTGTCAAAAGGTAATAAGTGTGGCGAAATATGGGTTGCTATACATGGAGTAAATGGTAAAAAAGAAGAAACAGCAACCATTTCATTTTGGGAAAAATATAAATTTCAACTCAAAAGTTTTGACTATAATTCTGTAATTATTCTTGTTTCTAAAAAAGTAGATTAATTAGTGATAAACAAGGTGTTTCCGTTCCTACGTATGTTGTATCGTCGTAATCCAAATTGACCTGTCCCTGTTCCTGAAGTTTTTTGCCCTGTAACTATATTATAGCTATTCCCGTCCTTACAATTACAAGTAGAAGTAAGTCCATCGATTTTTTGAGTAGAACAAGAGCTAGGAGAATGGTTGGGATCACTCAACTCAAAGGCTGCATATTGAGTATTGTTAATATTATAAATAATGATTCCTTTAATACTCCCGTTTTCTGAGTAATCTATAATGCGACCATCTGGAAATTTAAGAGGATTGAATTGAGGTAAATTCAAATTAATTTGATAATTAATACTAGAAGGAGGCAGGAATTGATTATTATCTCTGTTGTCATCACTACTACAGGATACAATAAAAAAAGTGCTAATTATAAATAGAATTTTTTTCATCTTATTATGTTTATTATCTGTTAGAGATAATATTAGTCTTTACTAGTTTTTATACGTTATTTTATTACGTAATTAATGTGCGGGCAAATTACGTAAATTTGAGGTCTTCCGTAAATTTTTTGTTATCTTTGAATAACAAATCCCATTCTTATGGGATTTTTTGTATTTATATAAACGATGAAGTTATGAGCAAAGTATCTTATTATACTGCAGAGGGGCTAAAAAAATTAAGAGACGAAGTAGGTCAACTTAAGGATATAGAGCGCCCTAAAGCTTCTCAGGCAATAGCTGAGGCACGTGATAAAGGCGATTTAAGTGAAAATGCCGAATATGATGCCGCCAAAGAGGCGCAAGGATTGTTAGAAATGAGAATTTCTAAATTAGAAGAAACCCTTGCAAACGCTCGCTTAATAGACGAATCTCAATTAGATATGTCTAAAGCGCTTATACATTCTACTGTAAAGATCAAGAACCAAACAAATGGTGCAGAAATGACCTATAAACTGGTAGCGCAAAGTGAGGCAGATCTAAAAACAGGGAAAATATCAGTAGACTCTCCTATCGGAAAAGGTTTATTGGGTAAAAGTGTAGGTGAAATAGCAGAAATACAAGTACCTAATGGTATTATGAAATTTGATGTAGTAGAGATTACCAGAGAATAATAGAAGTAATTTCTTGCAAATGTAAAAAAGCCTTTTTTATTTTTTAAAAAAGGCTTTTTTATGAGATAAAATTAGGTATAAATAAAGTATATTTCGGAACCGTAACCCAACTAAAATTTAATTAATGTCTACCTTATTTACCAAAATCATAAAAGGTGAGATCCCCTCCTACAGGATTGCCGAAGATGATAAACATTATGCCTTTTTGGATATCAATCCAAATGCAAAAGGACATACACTATGTATTCCTAAAAAAGAAGAAGATAAAATTTTTGACCTAGAAGAAGATGAGTATTTGGAGTTAATGCGATTTTCTCATAAAATAGCTAAGGCTTTAGAGAAAACAGTTTCTTGTAAGCGTGTAGGAATTGCCGTTGTAGGTCTAGAAGTACCTCATGTACATGTACATCTTATTCCAATAAACGAAATGAAAGAAATGACTTTTCAGCATAAAGTTTCTATGTCAGATGTAGATTTTAAAAAACTGGCAGAAGAAATTCAATCTAATTTATAGGTATATGCAGGAATCGGATTTTAAATTATCATTAAAACTTCGAATTGATTGGAGTGAGATGGATACCTATCAACATGTGAATAATGTGAATTTCATGAAATACATGCAAAGTGCACGAGTTCAATTTTGGGAGGTAACAGGATTAGCAAAACTATATGCCGAAACTAAAAAAGGACCTATGCTGGTATCTACTCATTGTGATTTTAAGAATCCACTTTTTTTCCCAGGAAATGTATTGATACAAACCAAAGTAGCGTTTATCAAAAACTCTAGCTTTGGTTTGTATCATGAATTATATAATGATGAAGGAGTGTTATGTGCAGAAGGTCATGATGTAGCTGTTTGTTTTGATTTTAATACCAATGCCACTTTTGTAATTACAGATGAATTGAGACAGGTTATGAAGCAATACTAATCTTTAGATATTCATACCAAGTAGATGAGGTTGAAAAAAGTAAAGATAGCCTACGATTACTATACCTAGTATCAATAGAAGTAATAAGTAGAATAGTTTTGTAAATCGCAATGATCCAGATGATTGAGTGATTGTTTTTTTGTGGTAATCATATACTCTTTCTATATCGATAGTCCATTGGCCAGGGAAGATTTCGTTTTCACATTTTTTACAATTGATACTTTCAACAATGTTACTTTTGGTTTTGACCAAAAACTTCGAGGATACTCTTTTTTGTTTAAAAGAAAGTATCATACCGTCTGTAGAATAACACTCGGGGCAATTGTTGGTAAGAGGTGCTTCTTTTAATGTAATATATTCGGTTTTCACAGTACATAGATTTAGTTCAATAGAAATTGTATAACGTTGCGAAAAAAATATTGTTATATCAAATTATCAAAATTGAAGTATAACATAAAAGTGATGATTTTAAGTGTAAGTTTGTGTAAATTTTTCTTAGAACAAGAATAGATCTATTAAATAGTAGCCTCATTTTTGCGAAGTGTAATCTGAAAAGTGGTACCTATACCAATTTCAGATCGAAGTACTTTGATTTTGCCCAAATGATATTCTTCTATAATTCTTTTGGATAGAGATAACCCTAATCCCCATCCTCGACTTTTGGAGGTGTATCCTGGTTCAAAAATTTTGGTAAACTTTCCTTTAGGAATACCTTTTCCTGTATCTTTTATTCTGATAAATACTCTTTTTGCATCATCAACAAGATCAATTTGTAAATCTCCTTTACCTCTCATAGCATCAATAGCATTTTTAACCAAATTTTCAATTGTCCAACTATACAGTTGAGAATTTAAAGAAACGTAAATTGGTTTTTCTGGTAGGTTTAGCGAAAAATTAATTAGTTTAGAACTTCTAGATTGAAGGTATGTATATGCATTTCTCGTTTCTTCTACAATATCAACTTCTTCAAGATTAGGAATAGAACCAATTTTAGAAAAACGCTCAGTAATAACCTTTAATCTTTCGATATCCTTTTCTATTTCGATAATATATTCAGGGTTTACATTTTCTGTTTTAAGAATTTCGTTCCACCCTACTAATGATGATAAAGGAGTACCTATTTGATGAGCAGTTTCTTTTGCCATACCTGCCCATAGTTTATTTTGCTCACTAGCCTTAGAGGTGGTAAAGAAAAAGTAAATAACCCCTATGAGCAAAAATATGATGATTGCAATGGTGATCGGGTAATACTTTAGTTTGTTCAAAATATCAGAATTACCATAATAGATGTATTGAACAGTACCTTTGAGGTCAAGTTCAATAGGTGCATTTTCTGATTTTAATGTGTGTAAATAAGATTTAAGGTTTTCTTCATTTTTCATCACAGTTTGTGATAAATTTTGAAAATAACTAGGATCAGGGTTTTCCAAAGAATCCCTTACAAAGTCACCAGCAGAATCTGTAATAATAATAGGAATAGATTTATTGGTAGCTCCTATAATAATGGATAATTCTAGATAATCATCAGATTGTTCGCTGTTTAATGCTTTTTGTGATTGAGCCCAAATTTGAATCTTGGTTCGTTCATCATCTTTAAGTCTTTGTATGAATAATGAAGTGTTCCATAAAACCAATCCAGTTATTACCAGAACCGCGATGATAATAAAATAGCTCGAAAAATTACGCTCATCAGAAAAATTCATATAGCCTTATTAATTTAAGCTTAAATATAACCGTTTTAAAACGATTTTATTGCTTATAAAATAGATAACTAAAACCTATATCTACAATAGTCACGAAGCCAAAGTTTGATTATCTTTGTCAGATTATAAAATAAATGTATGATTACAATTGATCCATCTCAGGTTACTACAGGAAAATTACACGGTTTAATGCTTGGAGCAATTGGTCCTAGACCCATAGCTTTTGCTAGTACGATAGATGATAATGGTACTGCAAATTTATCTCCGTTTAGTTTTTTTAATGTATTTAGTGCAAATCCACCAATTCTTATTTTTTCACCAGCAAGAAGAGTAAGAGATAATACAACAAAACATACATTGGATAATGCGGTATCTACCAAAGAAGTAGTGATCAATGTTGTAAATTATGATATTGTTCAGCAAATGTCATTATCAAGTACAGAGTATCCAGAAGGAGTTAATGAGTTTGTAAAATCGGGACTCACAATGGTACCCTCAGAAAAAGTAAAGGCATATCGAGTAGGAGAGGCTCCTGTACAATTTGAGTGCAAAGTCAATGAGGTTGTTCCTATGGGGCAAGAAGGAGGGGCAGGTAACTTGGTTATTTGCGAGGTGCTTCTTATGCATATCAATGAAGATGTAATGGATGAAAATAATAGAATAGATCAACACAAGATAGATTTGGTTGCTCGTATGGGTGGTAATTGGTATACTCGTGCGAATATGGGAATGTTTGAAGTGCCTAAGCCTTTAAGTACTATGGGTATTGGAGTAGATGTATTGCCTGAAGAGGTCAAAGCAAGTACTATTTTTACAGGAAACGATTTGGGAAAATTGGGAAATGTTGAGGTAATTCCTGAAAAAGTCAAGGCTTTAGAGTTTGTTAATAACCATATGGATATTAAGAGTAAAATTCAGCAGGCTAACCTGATAGAAATTCATAAATTTGCAAAACAGTATCTGGATAAAGATGACATAGATACTGCATGGAATATTTTAGCAGCAAAATAATAATTCAATAAGATGGAAGTACAAGGTAAAGTAAAGATGATCGGTGATACTCAAACCTTTGGAAGCAATGGTTTTAGAAAGAGAGAGATTGTGGTAACAACAGAAGAGCAATATCCACAACATATCATGGTAGAGTTTGTTCAGGATAAATGTGATTTATTAAACCCTTTTCAGGTAGGTCATGATGTAAAGATTAGTATTAATTTACGTGGTCGAGAATGGGTGAATCCACAAGGGGAGACCAAGTATTTTAATTCTATACAAGGATGGAGAATTGAGAGCTTACAAGCTGTAGCCCAAAATGCTCCTGCCCCTACGGCACCACCAGCAGATAATTTTGAGCCTGCATCAGATTTCTCAAAAGAAGAACATGATGATTTGCCATTCTAAGCAATAGGCTTTTTGATACAATATTTTTGATAAAAAGAAAAAAGTCCGATATCTTCATATCGGACTTTTTATTATTATGGTATTAGGTCAACCTTTTAATAAAATTCAAAAAAGCAATGATGAACAAAATTTGTCTTAAAAGGCCTTACACAAATATTGCGATTTTTTTGATGAATTCAAACAACTAATTGATATTTAATATTATATGTTTGTTTGTAAATAGAAGATATTTTGTACATTCTTACTAATACAATAGAGTTTCCGCCTGTTACTTGCGCAGATAGTGATGGGTTATTAGCGATAGGAGGAGATCTTTCTGTCGATAGGTTGTTAAAGGCATATCACCAAGGAATTTTTCCGTGGTATAATGAGGATCAACCAATATTGTGGTTTAGCCCTGATCCCAGAATGGTACTGTTTCCAACAGAGCTTAAAGTGAGTAAAAGTATGCGACAACTGATTAGAAAAAATCGGTTTGAAGTAACTTTTAATAAAGATTTTGAGAATGTTATCGATAATTGTGCAAAAATCTCACGACCAGAACAAGAAGGGAGTTGGATTACAGGGGATATGAAACAAGCATATACAAAATTACATGAGTTAGGGCATGCGATATCTGTTGAAGTTTGGGACGAATCAAAATTAGTAGGAGGTTTATATGGAGTTTTACTAAATGACGTAAACGTCTTTTGTGGAGAAAGTATGTTCTCTAAAGTAAGTAATGCTTCTAAATATGGTTTTATAGCTTTGGTAGAATGGCTGAAGGAAAAAGAAATAAAAATAATAGATTGTCAGGTGTATACAGAGCATTTGGCTAGTTTAGGAGGTAAAGAAATCCCTAGAGAAGAATTCTTGAGCTATTTGTAATTATTAATATGCGTTTGGTTTTTGGCGCTTAGAAAAACAGTATAAATAATGAATGTTCACAATTTAGGAATAGGAAATTCAGTTTTAAACCAATTTGTATCAGAACTTAGAGATATAGAGATACAGAAAGATGCTATGCGTTTTAGGAAGAATATAGAACGTATAGGTGAAATCTTAAGCTATGAGCTTAGTAAAACGTTAAACTATACTACAAAAAAGGTAACTACGCCTCTAGGTATTAAAGAGGTGTCAGTACCAGACGATAAGATTGTATTGTGTTCGATTCTTAGAGCAGGATTGCCTTTGCATCAGGGAGTGTTGAATTATTTTGATCATGTAGAAAATGCATTTATTTCAGCATATAGAAAACATCAAGATGACAATGATGATTTTGATATTGTGGTTAATTATCTAGCATCTCCTTCAATACAGGATAAAATTTTAATTCTTGTAGATCCTATGTTGGCAACAGGAAATACTCTGGAAGTTACTTTTGAGGCAATAAAAAAATATGGAACCCCTAAACAAATACATATTGTTTCTGTAATTGGTTCAGAGCAAGGAGTTGCTTATGTTGATAATGCATTTCCTCCTAATACTCAGTTATGGATTGCAGCAGTTGATGAACAATTGAATAGTAAAAGTTATATAGTTCCTGGTTTAGGAGATGCAGGTGATTTGGCTTTTGGATCAAAGTTGTAAGCCTTGACTTTTTATCTCAAATTATACTTCATTATGTCTAAAACAACCTGTTTCATGGTCATTTACCATACCGATAGCTTGCATAAATGCATAGATTACAGTAGAACCAACAAATTTAAAACCTCGTTTTTTTAGGTCTTTACTTATTTTGTCAGACATTTCTGTTGTAGCGGGACTGTCTTTATAATTGCTCCAATTATTTTGAATAGGTTCTCCGTTTACAAAGCCCCAGATATATGCATCAAAACTGCCAAACTCTTTCTGGATTTTAATAAAATTCTGGGCATTACTTATTGCAGAATTTACTTTGAGTTTATTGCGAATGATTCCAGCATTTTGTAGTAATTCTTCTTTTTTTGTATCGGTATATTTAGCAACGGTTTTATAGTCAAAATTATCAAAAGCAATTCTAAAATTTTCTCGTTTACGCAAAATGGTAATCCAGCTTAACCCTGCTTGAAAGGTTTCTAGTACAAGAAATTCAAATAAAAGGCGTTCGTCATGAAGTGGTACACCCCATTCTGTATCATGATAAGATTCATACAAAGAATCACCAACACACCAGCCACATTTGTGTTTTTGCATATTTTGATTTTCAGCGATTAAAACTCCTAAAATATAATTTTTTTAAAATAAAACAGAACAATTGGGCAGTAGCTTTTTAACTCTTTCCTTTTCTATATCAGAAAATTGATTACCTGATAAGTGCACAACCTTTAATTTTTTTAGGCTTTTTATAGACTCTGGAACAGAAGAAAGTTTATTGCTGTCAAGATATAATTGTTGCAAGCTTTTGAGTTTGTTTATCGATTCTGGTAGCTTGGTAATCTTGTTGTAGGATAAGGATAAGGTTTCTAGATTTTTTAGTTTCTCTATAGATTTAGGTAGCTTCTGTAGGTGGTTGCCTATCAAGTACAATTTCTGTAAGTTTTTGAATTCACCAATAGATTCAGGTAGTTCTGTTATTTCAGAATCAGAGAGATAGAGGATGTCTACGTTTTTTTTATTCAACAATGCTTTTTGTAAAGAGTAATAACTGTTTTCAAAATTAATATCACAGTTAGGTAATAGTTGTTTGCTTTTTTCTTTCTCACTTTTGGATAGCCTATTTCCTGATATATTCAGATCTCTTAAATTGGTTAGACCTTCTATAGTTTTTGGTAATTTACTTATTTTGTTAGAGTTTAGGTACAAGAGTTTTAGCTTCGCGAGTCCTCCTATAGTTTCTGGGATTTCACTCAGTTTATTTTGCTTACAAAGCAACCATTCTAGATTTTTAAGCTTACCTATAGACTCTGGTAATTCATCAAGCTCATTACCAGATAGATTAATAGCTTCAATATTTTCTAGATTTCCAAATGTAATGGGGAGTTCAGGAATTTTGTTTTTTTCTAATAAAAGTTCTTGTAAATTGGTTAAACTGCCAAAATTATTAGGTAAACCTATAAGTTGATTTTGTCTAAGATCTAATTTTTTTAATTGACTTAGATTGCCAAAAGACTCTGGTAATTCTTCAATTTTATTTCCTTTAAGGAAAAGCCATCCCAAGTTTTTTAGGTTCCCGATAGAATTTGGGAGCGATTCAATTTTATTTCCTGACAAGAACAAAACTTCTATAGTTTCTAGAGTACAGAATGATTGAGGCAGAGAGGTGAGCTTATTCTGTTTTAGGTTTAGCGTTTGTAGCTCTTTGAGCTTATCAATAGATTCGGGTAATTTATTTATTTTATTACCTTCTAGATTTAGGTATTGTAATTTTGTTAATTGTAAAATTGATTGAGGAAACTTGGCGAGATTGGTATTGTTCAGGTCTAGTTTATAGACTTGCTCTTTGTTGATTAAAGCTTCTTCTAGAGAGGTGTATATTTTGTTTTCTTGCGCTGTGGCACTTATGTACCCTGCTAATAATGTGATTATAGTAATTATTCTTTTCATGCATTTAAAATTTTCTTTCAGAAAACCTTTTTGATGTGATACATACAGATGTGTGATGGTTAAAAAAAAGAGATATTTCCCATATGTAAAGTTATTGTTTAAATCTCTTACATGAGGAGTGTACATCATATTTTTTTAAATAGTAGTATCAAAGATAATCGAGATACAAAGATGTAAAGTATATGTCATTAAAAGTACACTGATACTAGTGTATCTTGATTCGCCGTTTTCAGGGTGTGGATACTTCGGTTCGTTTTGTGCCAGTAATTTCGGAGTTATGATGCCAGTGATTTCGGATCAAACTGTGCCAATTATTACGTTTTGATTTGTGCCATTTGATTTTGGAGAGCATTAAAACGGTTCGTTTTGTGCCACAGTTCGATTCAGTTCACTGGTCACTTTGAGAGATCAAGTAATTACCTTATCGCGCTAAAAAAAGCGATATGGCCAACACCCTTGATCCAATGGACTTAAAACAAATACTTACCCTTCACCTAGATGGTGTCAGTAACCGTAAAATAGGAGGTTTCCTTAGTATCTCTCGCAATACTGTAAATACATACATTGGTTTATTTAAGGGCAGCAATTATACTTTTAAAGAATTGCTATCCTTTGATAATGCTGCCTTAGAATCACTTTTTTCTTCCCATACCACTATTGACAATGCTCGGTATGATGAGCTTATGCACTATTTTGAGGGGATGAACAAAGCCCGGAATCATCCAGGTTTTACTTTTCTATATCATTACGGGGAATATAGTCAAAGGGCCAAAGAGCCGTATGGGTACACCCAATTTATGGAGCATTATCGTCGTAAATACGCAAAGATCAAAGGTTCGATGAAACTCGAGCATGAAGCTGGAAAAGAAATGTTCATTGATTATGCAGGTAAGAAACTACATATTGTGGATAAACAAACAGGAGAAATCATTCCAGTTGAAGTATTTGTAGCGATCCTTCCCAATAGCCAGTATACCTATGTGGAAGCATGCAGGAGCCAAAAGCGGGAAGATTTGATTGGTTGCTGTGACAATGCCTTACATTTTTATGGAGGTGTTCCCAAAGCTATTGTATCCGATAATCTTAAATCCGCAGTAACAAGATCTAGTAAATATGAAGCACAGATCAACCGTAGCTTTAAAGATTTTGCACGCCATTATAACTGTATAATCAATCCAGCACGAGGGTATTCTCCACAGGATAAGGCTTTAGTAGAGAATGCAGTCCACCTAGCCTACCAGCGTATCTATTACCCATTGCGTGAGATGACTTTTTTCTCTTTAGAGGATTTAAACAAGGAGATACAACAATTATTAGAGCGCTATAACAATTTACTATTCAAAAGAAAAGAAGCTAGTCGT
>NZ_PGUB01000035.1:0-45328 GCF_002924285.1 Aquimarina sp. I32.4
GCTTTCCTCGTCTGGATAATGCTTAAAAAACTCAATTAATTTCATACTTTAAAGATACCAAGTAATAGGGAAACATAAGGATAAGCATAATAAATAATATCTATTCTCAAAATGGAATGACCGCAATCTGAATTAAATTATATTTTGATTCAGGCAAAAAATAAAATGTTAGATACAACATATCCCTATCGATGTATTTTATTTTGAAACATAGAAAAAGACTCTTTTTTTCTAATAGATTTACAATACAAAAATCCATACATTTGTTTTGATCATTAATATCAAAACATCACACATGCAAAGAAAGCTTAAAGATTACCTTATCATTGCAATAAAGGGAATAGCTATGGGGGCAGCAGATGTGGTTCCTGGGGTTTCAGGAGGAACGATTGCATTTATATCTGGTATCTATGAAGAATTAATAGAAACCATTAATAATCTCGATATAGGTTTTCTCTCTCTCTGGAAAAAAGAAGGTTTTGCTACTGCATGGAAACACCATAACCTCTCCTTTTTATGCGCTCTTTTTCTAGGGATATTGATAAGCATCCTCTCTCTAGCCAAGGTTATAAAATGGCTTTTACACCACGAATCGCTATTGTTATGGGCATTTTTCTTTGGATTAGTACTTGCTAGTATTTTCTATATAGGTAAACAAATAAGTTCTTGGAAACCAAAAACAATACTAGGTATTCTTCTTGCCGCAATAGTATCTTATTATATCACCATTGCAGAACCGCTAGCCTCACCAGATAGTAACTGGTATCTTTTATTTTGTGGTTTTATAGCAATCATAGCCATGATACTCCCAGGAGTATCTGGCGCATTTATCCTGCTTATTTTAGGCGCATATCAAACCGCTATCGATCTCATAAATCAATTACGCAACGGCATTGTAAATCTAGATTTTGATCTATTATGGGGAGCCATTTCTAAAATAATGATTATGGGCGTTGGTGCACTAATCGGTTTGAAGCTATTCTCTAAAGCATTGAACTGGATGTTTAAACATCATAACAATATCACACTGGCAATACTTACAGGCTTTATGATAGGTTCTCTTAATAAACTATGGCCATGGAAAAAAGTACTATCCTGGAGAACAAATTCTGAAGGAATCGAAGTTCCTTTTATCGAAAAAAGTATTCTCCCCTCTCAATATGAAAATGATCCACGAATACTATGGGTTTTACTCTTTATAGCTATTGGCTTTTTATTAATTCTGATATTAGAACGTCTTTCTGTAAAAAAAACAAATTAACCCCTGCCAATGCCGCACAGTACCCGAACCCTCACCGATAAATTTTTCCTTATTATTAAAGGGCTAGCTATGGGAGCAGCCAATAAAGTTCCTGGAGTTTCTGGAGGTGTCGTTGCTTTTGTTGCTGGGTTTTATGAAGAGTTTATCTATTCGCTTCAAAAAATTAATTTCAAAGCTTTTAAACTATTTATCAATTTTAGATTCAGAAGCTTTTGGAGGTATATCAATGGACGATTTCTAGGGCTTCTTATTTTGGGAATGCTGATTAGCTATTTTAGTGTTTCTAAAATTCTGGATTACCTGATTATTCATTTTGAACTATATGTTTGGGCTTCTTTCTTTGGAATGATTATCGGTTCTATATACTATATAGTAAAAGATTTTGATGATTGGAGCAAAAGAAACATATGCCTCATCGCTATCGGTACTATAATCGGGGTTGGAATTAGCTTACTTGACCCTGCTAAAGAAAATGACAATCTATGGTTTGTCTTTGTTTGTGGTATTATTGGAGTATCTGGCATGACACTTCCAGGATTATCAGGTTCTTTTATTCTTATTTTATTTGGTAATTATGTCCTCTTGCTGGTAGATTCTGTAAATGCCTTATATGATACCATGGCTGATATTATACGTTGGGATTTTTCGTTTGTAGCAGACTCTCAAAGAGTCAGATTATTAAAAGTTCTAATTGTTTTTAGCCTAGGTTCATTAACTGGTTTGGTAACACTTTCACATTTATTGGGATATGTACTAAAACATTATAAGAATGCCACGTTTGCAGCAATAATAGGATTTATTACAGGATCACTGGGTGTTGTATGGCCATGGAAACACAAAATATACAAAACCGACCTTCTAGGAACCACACTAATTGATGGGCTGGGCAATCCTATACTAGATAATTATGATCGCTATTTTCCTGATATCACTTCTATCGAAACCTATTTTGCTATCTTCTATATTTTTATAGGTATAGCAATTATCCTAGGATTAGAATGGTACGGACAGCAAACACAAAAAAATTCAAAATGAAAAATATATACGGGTTACTAGGTAGAAACATTGGCTACTCTTTTTCTAGAGGTTTTTTTTCTGAAAAATTTGAGACTGAAAACTTAGATTGTGAGTATACCAATTTTGATATCCCACAAATAACAGATATTACAGAAGTTATTAAAGACACAAAGATACAAGGTCTTAATGTTACCATACCTTATAAGCAAGAAGTCATTGAGTACCTTGATGACCTTGATCCTATTGCCAAAGAAATTGGAGCCGTCAATGTTATTAAATTTAACAAAGAAAAAGGCCTTATAGGATACAACAGTGATTATTATGGATTTATAGAATCTCTAAAACCTTTGCTTAATGATACCGTAAAAAAAGCATTGATCCTAGGTACTGGTGGGGCATCAAAAGCAATTGCTTATGCACTACAACAACTACACATTGAATATACATTTGTATCTAGAAACTCAGGTCATGACAAACTTAGCTACAAAAATATTGACAAGCTTATTATGGCAAATCATACACTGATTATAAACTGCACCCCATTGGGAACACACCCCAATATCCATGATTGCCCTGATATTCCTTATCAATATATTACTAATAACCATGTATTATATGATTTGATTTACAACCCTGCCGAGACTACTTTTATGCATCAAGGAAAAGAAAAAGGAGCTACTGTCTCTAATGGACTACAAATGTTAAAACTACAAGCAGAAAAAGCTTGGGAAATCTGGAACGCCTAATTTTATTGGGTTTTGTATTAAAACTCTTACTTAAATCAAAAGAAAGTAATCTTAAAACCCATCAATAACTTTGAGTTTTTCTAATATGTTAGTATCTTAGTCAGGCTATTATGCTCAGAAAATAAAAAAGCTCACACAATGTCAACACGCGATAACCTGCCTCAGGCAGATGGAAACGAAGAGAACAAATCCAAAGTTTTAGATATAAACTCTGAGGTTGAAAATCTAGAAACGACTACACAAGAAACAACACAGCGGCAATCAGATAGTGCGCTTGCTACTGTAGAAACATTAAAACAGTCTGATCAAGAAACTCCTGTTGAAGTAGTGAATCCACAAATTACCGATGCTGTACAAACATCTTCTGAAAATGAAGAAAATGATACTAATCCATCTACCGTTGCAATAACAAATACTCCAAAAGAAACGATTGCCCATAAGGAAGAGTCTAAAAACGAAACTGCATCCACAGACAAAGATCAAATTCAAGATCAAATGGATGAAGCTGTGGCAGAACATAGTGAAGATGAAACTACTATAGAACGCCATAATATAGAAAAAAAGGATTACCATGCTTTGACCAAAGAAGAACTGATCAAAGAATTACAAAACTTGATCAAGAATGAAAAAATTCAAGCAATAAAAGAGCATGTTGATGAAATTAAAAATGAATTTAATGCCAAATTCAATGAAGAAGTAGAACAGAAAAAAGAAGAATTCTTAGCAGATGGTGGTGATATTATTGATTTCTATTACTCTACGCCTATAAAAAAAGAATTCAATTCTGTTTATTTTGATTATAAAGAAAAGCGTAATGCTTACTATCAAAATCTAAAAAAAGATCATCAAGAGAATCTAAAAAGAAGACTCGAATTAATAGAAGAACTAAAAGGATTACTTAATGTGGATGAAAATATCAATACCACATATAATCATTTTAAAAGCATACAAGAAAGGTGGCGTAATGCAGGGGCTATTCCTAGAGACAAATACAATACTGTCTGGAATACCTACCACCACCATACAGAGAATTTTTATGACTTCTTACATCTAAATAGAGAGTTTAGAGACCTAGACTTTAAACATAATCTTGAACAAAAACTCAAAATTATCGAAAGAGCTACAGAACTAGCTCAAGAGACAGATGTAAACAGATCATTTAGAGAACTACAATTACTCCACAAAATGTGGAAAGAAGACTTAGGACCTGTTGGAAAAGAATTTAGAGAACCTATCTGGGAAAAGTTTAGTGCTTTAACCAAAAAGATTCATGAAAATAGACAAAACTACTTTAAAGATCTAGATAAGGTATTTGAAGAAAATCTAGAAGTAAAAAGAGAAATCATCACAAAAATCATTGGTGTTAGTATAGATCATCCTAAAAATCATAACGGATGGCAACAGAAAATTAAAGAGATTGAAGCATTAAGAGATGATTTTTTTAAAGCAGGAAAAGTCCCTTCTAATGTAAATGAACAAACTTGGAGCGATTTTAAAACTGCTGTGAGAGATTTTAATCGTAATAAAAATACGTTCTACAAAGGCCTCAAAAAAGATCAGTTTAACAATCTAAGTAAAAAAATGGAACTGATCCAGATTGCCGAAGACAATAAAGATAGTAATGACCATGAGGTTACCACTCCATTGATGAAAAAAATTCAATCGGA
Organism: Aquimarina sp. I32.4; assembly: GCF_002924285.1. Lineage (NCBI taxonomy): Bacteria > Pseudomonadati > Bacteroidota > Flavobacteriia > Flavobacteriales > Flavobacteriaceae > Aquimarina > Aquimarina sp. I32.4. The sequence goes on from NZ_PGUB01000035.1 coordinate 4,692, forward strand.
CTGGAAAAAAATTGGGCATGTTCCTCGTAAAGATAGTGACCGTATATGGAAACGTTTTAAAGATGCTTGTAATGCGTATTTTGATAAAATCCATGCAGAGAGAGATGAAGCTAATAAAGAGGAAATAGTCGCATTAGAAAACAAACAAAAACACCTAGAAACAATAAAAGGAATAACACTTTCTGGTGATCCAGATGCAGACCTTAAAACTATAAAAGAAGATATCGCTGTCTGGAAAACACTGGGAAGAGTGCCGTATAAAAAGAAAAACATAGAATCTGAATACAATAAGATTCTTGATAAACTTTTTCAACAACTTAATTTAAGCCGTAAAGAAACAGAACTTATCAAATATGAGAATAAATTAAACACTTTATCTTCTCAAACAGACGATAGAGCTCTTAGAAATGAACAAAATTTTATTCGCAAAAAAATTGATGAAGTAAATGGTGAAATTCGTCAATTAGAGAATAACCTTCTATTTTTTAAACACGCAAGTGACGATAATCCTATGGTAATGGATGTAAATAAAAATATAGAAAAGCATAAAGAAACTCTAGAAGTCTGGAAAGCCAAGCTCAAAAAAATCAAACAACTATAATCAAAATGACATGCTCTCTTTGTGCTTCAGAAACAAAGCTGTTTTCTGAGGCACAAGGACGTGCTTATTTTGAATGTTTACAGTGTAAGGGTATATTATTACATCCTGCTCATTTCCTTACACCAGAAGAAGAAAAACAACGATATCAATTGCATCAAAATAATGTGAATGATCTTTCTTTTCAAAAGTATGCACTACCTATTGTAAACAGAATTCAAAAAGACTACACCCAATCTCATAAAGGTCTCGACTTTGGATCAGGAAGCGGACCTGTTATTTCGCATTTACTCAAACAGAAAAACTATACCATCACAGAGTATGACCCTTTTTTTTACAACCATGTAAATGCTCTGGAAAAGAAATATGACTATATCGTTTGTTGTGAAGTGATAGAGCATTTTTACACCCCTTACAAAGAGTTTGATTTACTACACTCTTTATTACTCCCTAATGGAACACTGTATTGCAAAACTAAAGTTTATGACCCACGTACAGATTTTGATTCCTGGTGGTATAAAAACGATCCTACTCACGTGTTTTTTTATACAATGGATACAATACAATGGATCAAAAAAAGATTCAGCTTTAAATCAGTAGAAATCGCTGATAATGATCTAATAGTTTTTAAGAAGTAATTTTTTCATAAAATACAAAATCCCTGTCAGTTAACTGACAGGGATTTTGATTTACCTAATTATTTTAGGTTAAATACTATATTATAAATACTACTTAGTAACCAGGGTTTTGCTGTTTAGCTATAGTAGAATTTGCATTGATCTCAGCAGTAGGAATTGGAAATTGAAATCTAAAATTCCCCGCAGGCAAAGTTGTAGCAGCAGGAGGAGTTCCTGTACCATCTATGATATCTCCATTTGTTGCATTTCTATTAATGCCTTCACCTCTTCTTTTAAGGTCAAAGAATCTATGTCCTTCATAAGCCAATTCAACTCTTCTTTCATACTGAATCGCATCCTCAAGAGCAATGCCAGTTTCTGTTCCAGCTACATAAGGAGAATATCTAACTTCTCTTAATTCATTTAAAGAAGCTAAAGCACCTGCTTCTAAACCTAGTTCAAATTGTGCCTCAGCTTTATTTAGAATTACTTCTGCCATACGAAGAACTTTTACATCTACTAAACCATTCGTTTGTCCTTCTTCACCCAAAAACTTTTTGATTGCATTATAATCATTTCCTCGGTTAGTTCCAACAAATTGTAAAACATCCTTTCTTGCATCTGTAGCATCAATACTATTAAAGAAATCAAAATCCATTACATATTCTGAAACAGTATTACCTCTAGATGTTTGACTATAAAGTACTCCAACAGGATTACCCGTATTAGCTTGAGTGGTCGTATTAATAGATAACTCTATCACCACACCTGCATTAATATTATCTACATATACATCAGGAAGTTCTTCTGCAGTAGCTAAACTAGCTGTTACTTTATTTGCAGCATCTATTACTTTCTGGTATTCTCCATTATACAAATACACTCTAGACAGCAATGCTTCCACACCATTTCTATTCAAACGTCCTTCTCCATTATCATCATCAATAAGTTGAGCTGCACGTTCTAAATCTCCGATAATCTCTTCATAGTTTGATGCTATAGTTTCTCTCGCTGGTTGAGCAAGAGCATCATCTATAGTACTACCAGTATCTCCATCTTCAGTTTTAAGATAAACCGCTCCCAAAGTAGTATTAGCACCTGGACTTTGCGTTGGGATTTGCCCATATATTCTAGCAAGGTCAAAATGTGCCCATGCTCTTGTCGCTAATGCTTGCCCAAGAATATTATCTTGTTCTGGAGTACCATCTATATTGCTTATGTTTTCAATAATCAAATTTGCTCCATTTACCGCCTCATAAGCTTCACTCCAATATAACGAAATCGCCCCTAAAGTACTTGCAACATATCTAAGGTCATAATAATTATCATTAGACCTTCTACCTGTCTGAGATTGAATTACATTATCTGATATTATATCAGGAACTCCTTGTAATCCACTTGCTTCATCAGAATAGTACAGCCATAATTGTCTATACACACCATTCATTGCGATTTCAAAATTCTGAGGTGTTGTTAGAAAAACACTCGGCTCAGTTTCTGTGAAAGGTTTTAAATCATTTAATTCATCATCGCAGGCAAAAAACCCTAATGATAAGAATAAAATACCTATTATATAAAATTTATTATTCATCTCTTTTTATTTTATTAAAATCCTACTTCAACTCCAAACGTATAAGATTTAACCTGAGGGTAACTAAACAAGCTAAACTCTCCAGGTACAAAACCTGCATCTCCCTGTTCTCCAGATTCAGCAGAACCAATTCCTATTTCTGGGTCACCTTTATAATCAGTTATTGTCCAAATATTCTGACCTGTAACAAAGAATCTAAGTGCATCTAATTTGATAACCTCTAAGAATTTTCTTGGCATATTATAATCCAACGTCAATGTTCTTAATCTAATAAAGTCACCTTTTTCTAAAAATCTAGTAGTTCCTCCTTGATCAGCATTTGTTTCAAATAATGGACTTGGTAAAACATTTGTATCACCTGGTTGTTTCCAATAATTAAAAGCATCAGTTCTTAGGTTTCTATTGATATTCCCAATTGATTCACCTGCTAGACGTTGACGATTTAAGATATAATTCCCTCCTCTATACACAAAGTCACCTCTTACGCCAAAACCTTTATATTTTAACGAGGTAAAGAAACCTCCTTGTAGATTAGCAATTGGTGATTTTCCTTTTTGGATTTTTTGGAAACTATCACTATATGTTTCTGTTATATTCCCATCTAAATCTACATATTGAGGAGCTCCATTAGCAGGGTTTACACCTGCATATTCTACTAGATAGTACGAGTTTATATCTTCTCCTTCTCTCAATATAATATTACCAAACGTTCCTCTAACAATATCTTGACCGTTAACTAGTTTTTTAACCTTGGTATCTAATATTGTAAGGTTTCCTCCTAAGGACCAAGTAAAATCTTCAGTTCTTATTACATCGGCATTTAATGAAAATTCAATTCCACTATTCTCAACCTCTCCAATATTTTGGAATATACCATTATCTTCATCTCCTACTGTAAAAGAGATTGGTCTGTTGATTAATAGATCTTTTGAATTCTTTTTAAAATAATCTATAACTCCATTTATCCTGTTATTAAAGAACCCAAATTCTACTCCGATATCCAGAATAGCTTGAGATTCCCATTGAATTAGAGGGTTTGGAGCTCTCAAAGGAGATCCTGCTGAAAAACCATTATAAGAATTCTCAAACCCTAATGCTGGTAAATACTGAAAATCTGGAATATTTTGATTACCTGAAGTACCATAAGAAGCTCTCAATTTTAAATCATTAAAAAATGAGTTATCCATAAAACTTTCTTTTGCAATATTCCAAGCAACACTACCACTTGCAAAAGTACCATATTTGTTATCTGGTCCAAATTTTGAAGAACCATCTCGCCTAACAGAGAATGAAGCAATATATCTACCATCATAATCATAATCGGCAAAAAGTGCTTGAGAAAATAAGATTCTTCTATCTTCTTCAGATCCTGCACCTGTAGGTTCAGCTGCTACCTCAATATATGGAATATCTGGCGAAGGAAATCCTCGTGCATTAACGAATAAATCAGTTCTTATATTTTCATTATATTCTAATAAGAAACTTGCGGATATATTATGAACATCATTAAATGTATCATTATAGCTAAATAAATTGGCTACATTATATTCAAAATCTATTGCAGAATTCTCAGTTTGTGTTCCTGGAAATTGGCTATCTCCAATAAATCCTTGAAGTACTCCTCCTTGAATTGATCTATTTGTTCTATTAAAACGGTTACTTACAAGACCAACAGAAAAACGGTTTGAGAATTTTTCTGATAAACTAATATTAGCCGCAACATTACCAATAATTAAAAAATTACGTGTATTTTCAGTCTCTGTCTGTAAAGCTCTAGCAATTGGAAAAAATGTTGATGTTGGATTATATACAGGGTTTCCTTGAAGATCTAATAAAATCCCTCCATTTGCATCTCTTGAAAAAAGTGGTTCATATGGATTATAATCATACAATGCTCTAAATGGATTTTGAACATTGTTTCTATCTCTAGGTAAATCTGTAGAGCTTCTTGCAAAAGAAATATTAGTATCAATACCTAACCAATCTTTTGCTTGGTAAGAAGTATTCAAACGTGCAGTTATTCTCTCGAAACCATCTATTCTATCTATTATACCAGTATCCTTGTTATAACCTAGTGAGAAAAAGTAATTTATTTTATCATTTGCTCCTGATATAGATAAAGAGTTAGACTGAATTACAGATTTTCTTAACAATTCTTCTTCCCAATTAGTATCAAGCGCAATTAAATCTCTTAACTCTTGAGGAGATGATGTTGCTCCAGGTAAACTTGTAGCCGCATCAACTCCTAATTCAGCATACTGCCTTTCTATCTCAAGTTTCTGTTCAGCATTCATAAGATCAAAAGGATCAGCAATACGTTGACCAAAACCATAAGAAGAAGTGAACTTAATTTTAGCATCACCTTTTTTACCTTTTTTTGTTGTAATCAAAACAACTCCATTTGCACCTCTAGAACCATATTTTGAAACAGAAGCCGCATCCTTAAGTATAGAAAGAGATTCTATATCATTAGGATTTAAATTACTTAAAGGATTAAAGTTACGATCTGGGTCATTATCTGTAATTGGAATAGGCACCCCATCAATTACATAAAGAGGAGTCGTACTTGCATTTAGTGATCCAACTCCACGAATTTGAACAAAAGCTGTGTTTCCTGGTCGCCCGTTTGAAGCAGTAACCTGTACACCAGCAGCTTGCCCCTGAAGTATATTATCGATACTTGTTGATGGGACAAAGTCTTGTAAGTCCTCAGCTCCTACAGTTGATATAGCAGATGTTACACTAGATTTTCTAGAAACTCCATAAGCTGTTACAACTACCTCTTCTAGTTCTGCCGCAGAAGTAGCTAACTTAATATTTATTGTAGTATTATCACCTACAACCACATCATTGGTTGTAAACCCTACATAACTAAAAGAAATTACAGCACCTCTATTTGCAGAGATAATGTAATTACCATCAAAATCAGTCTGTGTTCCTTTATTGGTGTTCTTAATAAGGACATTAACACCTGGTAGTGGTAATCCCTTATCATCTGTAACAGTTCCTGAGATATCCTTTTCTTGGGCGAACGAAACGCTGCATATAAAAAAGAATAACATCAGTAGCTTGTAATAATGTACTTTCATAAATTAAAGATTTCAAAAAATTAATACTTAAACATAGTTATTAGATATAACCACAAAAAGGAAGAGCAAGAATATCTTGAAGGCTAATTCAAACATACTTTCACAAAACTTGAACAAAGTTTTTATGGAAAACACTAACGCTTACCCTTTCCTTATTTATGGTTACTTAGGCTCAAAGAAACATTTTGATCACCTAAAAAGGGGTAACCCCTATAAGTTCTTACCTGATCCGAAGAAGTTTTACCTTTACTTTTACCTAATATTACTCACTAAACTTTAATGTACTCTGAAGGAGTAATTTTATTATACTTTTTAAAAGATTTATTGAACGTAACCTTGTTATTAAACCCCACTTCATATGCTACATCAATAATATTCCCCTTCTTAAAACGGTAATCTATTAAAAGTCTTTTTGCCTCTTGTATCCTGTATTTATTTATGAGTTCAAAAAAATTAAGATTAAAATGTTCATTTATTATTTGAGAGGTATTATGCCTGGTTGTGTCAAGTAATTCTGATAATTTTTGAAGATTAATATCATTCTGTTTGTATACTTTTTCTTCATTAAACAACACCAACAATTTCTCTTTCAACTCTACAGACAACTCTCTAGTAAGACCAGACTTTATGTATTTATCCTCTCCCTTCTTTACCCTACGTTTTATACTTATAATTTTTTCATATATCTCTGGTTGGACATAAGCTATATAACTGACATATAAAATTAATATTATAGCAAATATAACCTGAGAGAATACAATAAAATCACTCTCTACAACTAACTGTATAGCAACAACTTCATAAACAACATAATTAGTCGCATATATTGTATATAAAATCATAATATTTCGCCCCCAATTATTCAATTTCTTCGCCATAACAGTCCTTTTTTTGAAAAGTTCAGCAAATAATTGCATTACTAAAATCATATAAATCAGTAAAGAGAATAATCTTATGTATGAATAGTTAGTATAAAATATTGCAACGATTATTTCTCTATCATCATCTAATTGATATAAAAAGAGAAGTACGCATATAGGCATCAAATGCAAAAGATCTAAAAGAGTAAATTTATAAGCTACTAATACCCTTTTACAATAAAAATAAATTAATGGACCACATAGGAAAAGTGAAAATAGGTTCAAATTATATGAAAAACTATAATCATTAGTCAATACGCCACCCATATTGATTATAAAAATAGCATACTGAAATAAAAACATACTAATCAACAAATTAGCAATTCTATCAGATTTTTTTTTTAGATTTAAAAAAACAGAAACAAAGACTCCTACAAAACCTACATAAACACAGAATATCCTCCAACCCTCTCCTACTTCATTAATTTTGTCTTTAGATTTTTCAAAACTATCTTGATCAAATAAAACACCTAGCCCTAAGTTTGCATTATCTCTTATAAGAGATTCAGAATAATAAGCAACCTTACCTTCATCGCTTTTGATAGAGCTATTAGTAACATAAACAAATACAACAAAAATGAATGATAGAAAAAATAATGTCTGTGTTATCCTCATGACCTTTATCACAACAATTATGTTTTACAAAAAAACACAACAGTTTTATTAAAACATTAACCTATAACTAAATTATAGGAAAGTCGTTCCAAGTAAATAAAAATTACATTGAAAAATGATACTGGTTCTCTTTTTAATATAACATTATTATTAATTAACATATTTTATTAAAGAAAAACTACGCTACATAACGCTTTTGATATTCTGAAGGGGTAATTTGATTATATTTTTTGAATGATTTATTAAAAGTCACTTTATTATTATAACCAACTTCATATGCTATGTCTATAATATTAAAGCCTTTATACTTTTCTTCTTGCAACAACTTTTTAGCCTCCTCAATTCTATATTTATTAATTAATTCAAAAAAGTTAAGTCCAAAATGTTCATTTATAATTTGAGAAGTATTATGTCTTGTTGTACCCAATAATTCTGAAAGTTTTTGAAGTGTAATATCATTTTGTTTAAATACTTTCTCTTCTATTAAAAGCTGTACTAAATGCTTTTTGAGTTCTAATGAAAAGCTTACTGTAAGTCCTGATTTTTCATATTTATTATTCTTACTTAGAACTTCTCCTTCCTTTTTTTCCACTACTCCTTTTTGAGATTTCACAATTCTAAGTCTCCCAAATAGTGATGGCTGAACAAATGCAGAATAACTAACATACAATACCATTACAGCAATTGAAATCACTTGAAGATTAAACAAAAAACCACTCCCTATATGACTTATATTCAGAACACTATATATTACATAAGACAATATATACACTGAACAAAAAATGACTATGTTTCTCTGCCATTTATGCGTTTCTTCTGATATATATAAATCATTTCTAGGGGGTTGAACATATGTTTTAACCACTAATACTCCATAAATTAATAATGAAATAAGTTTAGAAACTGAAATTAATGTAAGGTAAGGTCTTTCATAATGAATCACCATTCTCAATTTTTCATCTCCTGGTAAAAGATACACAGGCAATAGCAATACAATAAGAAATATCGTTGGAAGTAAATGTAATATATCTACATATTTGAATTTATATTTTTGAGTTACCCTTTTGAAGTAAAAAAAGATCAAAGGACCATACAAAAAAGCAAATGTAGTAAATAAGTACAATGTATGTGGCAGGTAATACTCGTAATTCATAAAATACAACCCCATATGGGTCATAAAACAAGAATTCAGCAACACAAAAGCTCCCATCAAAAGATTTGAAATCGTATCTGAACGTCTTGTTAAATTTAATACTACTGCTATAAAAAAACCTATAAAAGCAACACAAAAACATAGAACTGCCCTCCAATCGAATTGTTTAAGATATTTATCTACTAGTGCTTTATAGCTCTCAGACTCTTTGATAGAATCAAAATTACTATTCCCCACAAAAGTAACATCTAAACTAGATTTAATGTATTTCTCAATAAAAACACTAGCATTTTTTGGTTGATTTCTCTTGGCATACTGAAACGCAAACTCTTTAAAGATACAGATAGAATCTTTACCTTTATTACCTAACACCATTTGATCATTACTCTTATTAGCCCCTCCATTAGAGTTTTCACTAGAAAACGAAAAGCAATAGGAGAGCATACCCTTATTTCCTATACTCATTACATCAGATACACTATATGCATTATGAGAAAAAAATAAAACAAGAGCAAAAAACAAAGATCTTACTATAACACTTTGAGTTAACCTCACGATTGATTGATTGATTGATTGATTGAGATTGCTAATTTACGACATGTTTTTGTTAAAGATTTGTTATAAATAGACTGCCCTATGATACCTTACCTAAAAAGTCAGTAAAAAAAGTAGCAACATTAAAACAGCAGTATTACAGAAATACGGAAAAACCTTACTTTAATTACTGCAAAGCAATGGAATTTTTGTTTTATAAAAAAATAATAACATAAAATTATCAAAAAGAGATAATAGCTATAGGTTATAGCTTTTTTGCTTCTTCCCAAAAAAAATCCATTTCACCTAACGTCATATCCTTCAATTCCTTATTTACTTCTTTTGCTTTTTTCTCGAGGTACTGAAATCGCTTTATAAATTTCTTATTAGTACGCTCTAATGCATCTTCTGGGTTTACATTTAAGAATCGTGCATAATTCACCATAGAGAAAAGAACATCTCCAAACTCAGCTTCAATTCTTTCTTGATTTTGCATTTTGATTTCGTGTCGCAACTCCCCTAGTTCCTCTTCCAGTTTTTCAAATACTTGATTAGGTTCTTCCCAATCAAAACCAACTCCTGCAACCTTATCTTGTATTCTACTAGCCTTTACCACTGCAGGTAAAGATTGTGGCACTCCCTCTAACACACTTTTTTTGCCCTCTTTAAGTTTTAAGTTTTCCCAATTACGCTTTACATCTTCTTCGTTATCAACAACTACATCACTATAAATATGAGGATGCCTATAAATTAATTTTTCACAAATCTCATTTGCTACATCTGCAATATCAAAATCTTTCGTTTCACTACCAATTTTAGCATAGAAGACAATATGTAGCAATAAATCTCCTAATTCTTTTTTTATTTCGTTCAGATCATTATCCAAAATTGCATCCCCAAGCTCGTAGGTTTCTTCTATGGTTAAATGCCTTAATGATTGAAACGTTTGCTTTTTATCCCAAGGGCATTGTTCCCTTAATTCTTCCATGATAGTCAATAACCTATCAATCGCTTTAAGCTGTTCTTGTCTAGAATTCATTGTATATCACTTAAAAAGAAATTTTACCCATGTTTTCTTTAGTTATCTCAAATTCTTTGATCATATCATTAACAATATTTTTTGCTGGCTTAATATCGCTTATTAAGCCTGACACTTGCCCTATTTCTAGTTCTCCTTCGATAAGATCTCCTTCAAACATACCTTGTTTAGCTCTTGCTCTTCCTAATAATGTTTTTAACTCTTCCACAGAAGACCCTTTAGCATACAATGCTGCTACATCATTATAAAATTTATTTTTAAGCATACGAACAGGAGCTAGCTCTTTTAAAGTGAGCTGCGTATCTCCTTCTTTCGCCTCAACTACCATTTTCTTAAAATCTGTATGAGATGATGCCTCTTTACTTGCAACAAAACGGCTTCCTACTTGAACTCCATCTGCTCCTAATGCCATTACAGCATACATAGCAGTTCCTGTAGCAATACCTCCTGCTGCAATTAATGGAATATTTATTTCCTCTTTTACCATTGGAATTAATGCTAATGTTGTTGTTTCATCTCTTCCATTATGTCCTCCCGCTTCAAAACCTTCTGCTACCACAGCGTCAACCCCTGCATCTTGGGCTTTTAAAGCAAATTTCAAACTACTTACTACATGTACTACTGTAATCCCTTTCTGTTTTAGATATGATGTATATGTCTTAGGGTTACCTGCAGATGTAAATACAATCTTTACTCCTTCTTCAATTATAATTTGTATAATTTCATCTAGATTTGGATATAACATCGGTATGTTTACTCCAAAAGGCATATTTGTAGCTTTTTTGCATTTTTGGATATGCTCCCTCAGTATATCAGGATACATTGACCCTGCTCCTATTAAGCCTAGTCCTCCTGCATTACTTACAGCACTTGCCAGCCTCCATCCACTAGCCCATATCATACCTCCTTGGATTATTGGATATTGAATTTCAAATAATTCTGTGATTTTATTCATGTATTTTATTTTTCTTAAAAAAAAGTTATGATATAACTCCAGACCCAATTAATTCGTTATTAATGTACCATGCTACAAATTGACCTTCAGTAATTGCACTTTGATCATTTTCGAAAACAACGTACATTCCAGAATCTACCTTACACAATAAAGCCTTCTCCAATGATTGTCTATATCTAATTCTTGCCATTACCTCCATTTCTTCATCGACAATAAGCTTCATGTCATTTCGCACCCAATGCAACTCATTATCAGAGATAAACAATGCTTTTCTATACAAGCCAGGGTGTTTTTTTCCTTGCCCTGTATAAATGGTATTGGTTTCTACATCTGTTTCTATCACAAAAAGAGGCTCTGGTGTCCCACCAACCGCTAAACCTTTGCGTTGCCCTTTTGTATAATAATGTGCCCCCTGATGCTGCCCTACTACCTTACCATCACGAGCTTCATATGTATACTTGTTCGACAAAAATTCTAATTCTTCCCTTCTAGATGTAAATTGAGGGAGCTTTTGTTGATACTTTTTCTCTGAAGAAGGAATCTCTATAATATTTCCTTGTTTTGGTTGTAATTTTTGCTGTAGAAAATCAGGCAGTCGTACTTTGCCAATAAAACATAAACCTTGAGAATCTTTTTTATCTGCTGTCACCAAATCTTGTTCTTTGGCTATATCTCGTACTTCTGGTTTTAACAATTCTCCTACAGGAAAAAGCGTTTTTGCTAATTGCTCTTGCGATAATTGACATAAAAAATAAGATTGATCTTTATTAGTATCTTTTCCTGCTAATAATCGATGTATTTCTTTCCCTTCTTTTACAATTGTATCTTTCCTACAGTAATGACCTGTAGCTACATAATCAGCTCCTAGAGAAAGTGCTATTTTCAGAAAAACATCAAATTTTATTTCTCTATTACATAACACATCTGGATTAGGGGTACGCCCTTTTCCGTATTCATTAAACATATAGTCAACGATACGTTCTTTATATTCTTTACTAAGATCCACTGTCTGAAATGGAATCCCTAATTTTTCTGCTACTAACAAAGCATCATTACTATCATCTAACCATGGGCACTCATCTGAAATTGTTACAGAATCATCATGCCAATTCTTCATAAACAATCCTATAACCTCATACCCTTGTTCTTTAAGCAAATACGCTGCTACACTAGAATCAACTCCTCCTGACAACCCAACGATTACTCTCTTCATCAAAATTTCTTTTTTATCTTTAAAAATTCTATGCAAAAGTAATAAATAAAAAAAGCAATGCTAGAGCATTGCCTTGTCGTTTTATACACTTCTTTAGTATTTTACACAGTAAAACTATCTTTTATTAATCGGAAATATTTTTTGTTCTGAGAGTTTTCCATCCTTATAATACTTCCATAATCCATCTTTACGCCCCCTCTTATAATTCCCTTCTATAAGCAATGTGCCATCTGTATCAAAGTACTTAGTTAATCCTTGTAACTTATCATTTCCGTATGTAAATTCTTTCATCACTACTCCAGAATCAGAAAAAATAAAGCTTTTACCCTCTCGCTTTCCTGCCACATATAAAGTTTTCTCTGTTAACTGACCATTTGTAAAATAAGTAAGTTGTTCTCCATTCAGCTTTCCAGAAGTGTATTGCTCTGTCATCATAATTTTGTTAGACCCTTTATGATAATACACCCACTTTCCTACTCTTTCTTTTCCTATCATTTGCCCCTGACTTATTACTTTTCCTTTTTGAGTAAAGTATTTAACCCTAACTGTGTCATTGTTTTTGAGAAAAGTTTTTATTGCCGTTGGAGAAGTCCCGCTATTGGGTTTGTAGAATTTAAATTGGCCAATTTCTTTTCCATGGTCAAAAGTTCCTTCATAACGAAGTTGCTCTATGTTTTCATATTTTTTTTGCCATTTTCCGTGTCGTTTACCATTAGCATCAAAGGCATTATATCTCTGTCCTATTAACGATGTACAGGTAAATACTACGATACAAAATAAAAATATACTTCTCATAACTATTATTTAACTTGAGGCATTATTTCAACGTATATAACTTCCAAAAAGTATACCATAATATAAAATCAAATTTATAAAATGAAGTTCATATGGCAAAAAAGCTCCTATATAGGAGCTTTTTTAAAGAAATTAACACTTAATGCTTATTTTTTCTTTGTTTTTTGTTGTTGCTCGGCTTGCTCCATTAATTCTTTCATTTTCTTCTGGAACTTACCTTGTTTCTTAGGCTTTTTCTTATTTTCTTGAATTTTTGCATGTATCTTATCTTCATTAATTATCACTTTTTTGATAACTAACATAATACCTATAGTAATCAAATTAGATATAAAATAGTATAGTGATAAACCACTTGCGTAGTTATTAAAGAAGAATAACATCATCAATGGAGACAAGTACATGATGAATTTCATGTTTGGCATCCCAGGTTGTTGGGTTTGCATTGTTTGCCCTGTTGTCATTGTCATATAAATAAAGATCGCTATAGAGGCTAATATTGGGAACAAACTAATGTGGTCTCCATAAAAAGGAATGGTAAATGGTAGTTCTGCTATGGTATCATAACTTGATAAATCATCTGCCCATAGAAAACTTTTTTGTCGCAACTGAAATGCGCTTGGGAAAAAGTTAAACAGTGCATAAAAAACAGGAATTTGCATCACTGCAGGCAAACAGCCGCTCATAGGGTTGACTCCAGCTTTACCATACAATGCCATAGTCTCCTTCTGCTTCTTCATTGCATTATCCTTATACTTTTCATTAATCTCTGTAATCTCTGGTCGTAAAACCTTCATTTTTGCTTGAGATACATATGATTTATAAGTTACAGGAGATAGCACAATACGAACAATAATAGTCATTATAACTATGGCAACACCGTAAGGTAGAAAACCACTAAGAAATGCAAAAAATGGAATAAACAAATATCTATTTATAACTCCAAAAATCCCCCATCCTAACGGCACAATCTCATCCAGATTACGTTTATAAGTATTCAAAATCCTATAATCTGTAGGACCATAATACCAATCCATCGTGTAATTAAGCTCCCCTCCTTGTAATTCTAATGGTATGGATGCAGAGAACTCTTTTGTGATAGTTATATCTTTGTCATCTAAATCACTAGAATTAGCTATATTTTTTGATGTAAAATTCGCTTTCTTAAACGGTGTATCTGTTAAAAGAACTGATGTAAAGAAATGTTGCTTGAATGCCACCCAACTTACATCTTCCTCTTCATCATCAGCAGATTCTCCTTGCCCTAGGTAATCATCTTTATCTCCATCATATTCATATATGATCTCTGTATACCTATTCTCATAAGCTGCACTCTTTGCATGTCTTATTGCCTGTAATCTCCAATCTAATTTTACTTCCTGACTACTATTTATTACCTGTTGTAACCCTTGAGATTTAATGGTAAAATCTACCATGTACTCATTTGATTTTAACTCATATCTATATTCTAAAAATTTTGAATCAGATACTTTTAGTTTCATAGACAGCACCGTATTTTCTCCATTTCTAGAAACAGTAGGCTCAAAAAACAAATCTTGAGTATTTAAAATTCTATTATCTGTCGTTTTAAAATTAATATTGAAGGAAGCATTTTTTCCATCTTTTATCAAATACAAAGGAACAGAGTCATAGGTTTTAAAATTTTTCAATAATGCTTCAGAAACATATCCTCCACGATTATTAATTTTTAGACTTAAAACTTCATTTTCTATCTTAGTATACTCTTCTTTTGCAGAGGACAAGCTTGCAGAATATGCAAATGCTCCCAGTTGAGATTTTGCATTTAATAAAGCTACAGAATCCTGTGGATTAACCACTATAGCTTCGGTTTCTTTTACAAAAGTTTCTGTATTCTGTTTCCCTGATTCCTTTTCTGTTTCTACTTGTTCTTGCTTTGCTTTTTCTGCTTCAATTTCTTCTGGAGTTGGTTGATTTAAGTAAAACATCCAAACGATAATTCCAAAAATAAGCGCAAATCCAATTATTGAATTAAGATCAAATTTCTTTTCTTCCATGTATTGATGTATAAAAAGCCTATATCTGCGCGTTCAGCAAGACTTTTCTTTGTTTATATTTAATTTCCTAATGTCAATTATCTAGCCAATTACTGCCCTTGTGACACTTTGGCACTTTTATTATTTTTTGAATATTCAACAGCTGCTTTTATAAAAGCAATAAATAATGGATGTGGATTAGCGACCGTACTTTTATATTCTGGATGGTATTGAACTCCAACAAACCAAGGGTGATCAGGAATCTCTATAATCTCAACCAATCCTGTTTCTGGATTAACTCCTGTAGTTTGTAATCCAGCTTTTTCTAACTGTTCTTTATACTTATTATTATACTCATATCTATGACGATGACGTTCTGCTATCAATGTCTTACCATAAGCTTCATAAACCTTACTTCTTTCTATTAATTTACAGTCCCACGCTCCTAAGCGCATAGTACCTCCCATATCAGTTATATTCTTTTGCTCTTCCATAATATCAATAACTGGATTCGGCGTATCTTGATTTACTTCTGCAGAGCACGCATCTTTTAATCCTAAAACATTACGAGAATATTCTATAACCGCCATTTGCATTCCTAAACAAATTCCAAAAAATGGTAATTTATTCTCTCTAGCAAACTGTACTGCTTTAATTTTCCCTTCAATACCTCTTTCTCCAAATCCTGGAGCTACCAAAACACCGTCTAAGTGCGCTATTTTCTTTTCTATTGTATTATCAGTTATGTATTCTGAATGAATACTAACGATATTTACTTTTACTTCATTCTCTGCTCCTGCATGAATAAAAGCTTCCAAAATAGATTTATATGAATCTTGCAGTTCTACATATTTACCGATAAGCCCAATTGTAACCTGACATTTAGGATTTTTATGTCGATGCAAGAAATTATTCCAGTTATCTAAATCAGGTTTATCATGATCTTGAAGGACTAATTGCTTGAGAACTACAGTATCCAAACCTTCTTCTAGCATTAGATTAGGAACATCATAAATCGTTGAAGCATCAATAGACTGTATTACTGCTTCTTGTTTAACATTACAAAAGAGTGCTAATTTCCTACGTAAATCATCAGAGAGTTCATGCTCTGTTCTACATACCAATATATCTGCCTTGATACCACTCTCCATTAATGTTTTTACACTATGTTGTGTTGGCTTGGTTTTTAACTCTCCTGCAGCAGAAAGATAAGGAACTAGAGTTAAGTGAATAACTAAAGCATTGGAATCTCCTAACTCCCACTTAAGTTGTCGTACTGCTTCAATATAAGGTAATGATTCTATATCACCTACTGTTCCTCCTATTTCGGTAATTACAATATCGTAAGCTCCACTTTTTCCGAGTATCTGTATTCTTTCTTTAATCTCATTGGTAATATGCGGAACTACTTGAACTGTTTTTCCTAAAAACTCTCCACGACGTTCTTTTTCTATTACACTTTGATATATTCTTCCAGTAGTTACATTATTGGCCTGAGATGTCGGAGAGTTTAAAAAACGCTCATAATGCCCCAAATCAAGATCTGTTTCTGCACCATCATCTGTTACATAGCACTCTCCATGCTCATATGGGTTTAAAGTCCCTGGATCTACATTTATATAAGGATCCAGCTTTTGAATTGTAACTCTATATCCTCTTGCCTGCAATAGCTTAGCTAATGAAGCCGCTATAATCCCTTTTCCTAAAGAAGAAGACACACCTCCTGTTACAAAAACATATTTGGTATTAGCCATGTAAACTAAATATTTGTAAGATTGTATTAAAATTTTGCGCAAAAATACAAAGAAGTCCTGAAATCATACATCGAAAATCAATCTATATTAAATAACTTATTCATTTTCCTTTAACATCATAAAAAACTAAAAATAAATTAATAATATTCTTAAAAAAATAAAATCCTGCCATAAGACAGGATTTTATTATCAATAAATATGTTTTTATTCTTCTTCTTCTTCAGAAACTTCTTCTACCTCAGGATCAGAAAAATCAGTCATTCCTTTTGATTGCAATATATTATACCACTGCACTACTTTTTTCATATCACTGGCATATACTCTATCTTCATCATAATCAGGTAATATCTCACTAAAATAAGCTTCTAACTTACCCTTAGACTCTTTATGATTTATAGCCTGCTCTCCATTTTCTTTTTCATAAATCTTCTTAAATATCTCTCTTAGAGGCACTTCCTCTGTAAAGGTATAAATTGCAATTTCACTAAGCACACTTACATTATGTCTTATGCTTACCGATAGGCGTTTACCGTCTAATAAAGATTCTGCCAAAAACCCACTTCGGGTTTGTGTTTTCAACTCGTATAAACCAGGCTTACCCGAGATTGCTAATATTTTATCTAAGCTCATATATATTATTTATACTATATTCTTTTTCCCTTTTCAAAGACCGCAAATATCCGTAGTTCGTTTTTAAAATCAAATAGCAACCTATATAAATATTTAAAAAATAAGGTTATTACCTCCCTTTTTTCTGCAAAGGAAAACGCATACGATATTCTGAATTAATTTTTCCTTTGGATATATTAGCCAGTTTTCCTTTGATCAATCGCTTCTTAAGGCTTGAGAGTTTATCTGTAAATAAAACACCTTCTATATGATCATATTCATGCTGAATTACTCTAGCTGCTAATCCTCCATACGTATCAGTATGCTCTACAAAATTCTCGTCAAAATAATTGATTTTTATCGTCTCTTTACGAAAAACATCTTCTCTAACATCAGGTATACTGAGACATCCTTCAGTAAACGCCCATTCTTCACCCGTTTCTTCCACAATAACAGGGTTAATAAATACTTTTTTAAATCCTTTTAATTGCTTTATTTCTTCATCAGATAATTCTTCATCTTCAGAGAATGGTTCAGCATCTACCATAAACAACCTTATTGGAAGTCCAATTTGAGGAGCTGCCAATCCAACTCCATGTGCATTATACATGGTTTCAAACATATTTTCAATAAGATCAGAAAGATTTGGATAATCTTTATTTATCTCTTTTGCTTTTTTCTTTAGTACCGGATCTCCGTATGCTACGATTGGAAGTATCATATATTATTTCTTGGTTTCTATTATTTATTGATTATACAAATAATCTTGCAATATAATCGTTGCGCTTATCTGATCTACCAGCGCTTTATCTTTACGCTTCTTTTTTGATATACCACTAGCCAACATTGTATCAAATGCCATCTTTGACGTAAAACGTTCATCAATTCTTTTTACAGGAATAGTAGGAAGTACCTTATGTAATTTCTCTAAAAATGGTTGAATCAATTTTTCACTTTCTGATGGTTCTCCATGTAATCTTTTTGGCTCTCCTACAATAAAAAGCTCTACTTCTTCTTTAGCAACATATCCTTCTAGCCATTGTAACAGATCTTTTGTATCTACGGTTGTCAAACCTGAGGCAATTATCTGAGATTCATCTGTAACTGCAATCCCACATCGCTTACCTCCATAATCAATTGCCAAAATTCGTGCCATGTGTTTTTTTTTGCAAAAGTATGATATTATTATAAAAACACCTTATTTATTAACGGTTTCCTAAAATATCTATAATAAGTACTTTTTTAAAAGGAAGCTGTTATCTTTACCAAAATTTTTATTCAATGAACCGACTACAAGAAACCATAGAAAAAGCTTGGGAAAACAGAGAGCTTTTAAAAGAATCGGAAACACAAAACGCAATAAGAGAAGTCGTTAACCTATTAGACTCAGGTGAGCTTAGAGTTGCAGAACCTATCGATGGAGGTTGGCAAGTAAACGAGTGGGTAAAAAAAGGAGTAGTTTTATACTTCCCCATTCAAAAAATGGAAACTCTTGAAGCAGGAATTTTTGAATATCATGATAAGATTCCATTAAAAAAAGGATATGAAGCCAAAGGAATTCGAGTAGTACCTAATGCTGTTGCTCGTCATGGTGCTTATATTTCTCCTGGAACAATTTTAATGCCTAGTTATGTAAATATCGGCGCATATGTAGATAAAGGAACTATGGTAGACACATGGGCTACTGTTGGTAGTTGTGCACAAATAGGAAAAAATGTACATCTCAGTGGTGGTGTAGGGATTGGTGGTGTTTTAGAACCACTACAAGCTGCCCCAGTAATTATTGAAGATAATGCATTTATAGGATCTAGATGTATCGTTGTAGAGGGAGTACGTGTAGAAAAGGAAGCTGTTCTTGGTGCTAACGTTGTACTTACTGCTTCTACAAAAATTATTGATGTAACTGGCGACACCCCTATAGAAAGAAAAGGCGTTGTTCCTTCTGGATCAGTAGTTATCCCAGGAAGTTATACCAAAAAGTTTGCTGCAGGAGAATACAATGTTCCTTGCGCACTAATCATTGGTAAACGTAAAGAAAGTACTGACAAGAAAACCTCGCTTAATGATGCGTTACGTGAGTATGACGTAGCTGTATAATATATTTACAAAAAAAATCGGAGCTTGTCTTCTATTTCAAGACAAGCTCTATTATTTTTACATCTGGTATATGAAGATTTTGGTTATTCAACAAAAAATGATAGGTGATGTACTTACTAGTACTATTATTTGCGAGGTATTGCGAAAAGAACACCCAGATGCAACCATTGATTTTCTAGTAAACTCCAACACAAAACCAGTTATTATAGAAAACCCTTTTTATGATAATATTATAGAATTCAAAAAAGAATACCAAGACAATAAAAAAGCTTTGTATTCTTTCTTGGTAGATATACGAAAAACCAAATATGATTATGTCATCGATGCTTACGGTAAATTAGAAAGTAATCTCATTACTTTATTTTCTGGAGCTTCTCAAAAAGTTTCTTTTTACAAATGGTATTCACAATTTATATACACCAAAACCATTAAAAGAAATCCAAAACCTATTACTAATGCTAGCACTGCAATAGAAAACAGACTACGTTTGGTTTTTCCTGAAAACAGAATTGCTTCTGAAATTACAAGACCAAAAATATTTTTAACAAAAGAAGAAAAACAAAAGGCTAAAGATTTTTTAGAGTCCAATGGTATTACAGCAAAAAGACCTCTAGTTATGATTAGTGTCTTAGGAAGCGAAAAAAGAAAAACACTACCCTTTGAATATATGGCTAAAGTAATTGACGCTACCGTCAATATATCTGACGCGTGTATCCTCTTTAATTACATTCCTAATCAGGAAAAGGATGCTCGTACAATATACAATATCACAATGCCAAAAACACAAAGGCACATCCACTTTGAAGTATTTGCTAAAAGTTTACGGGGTTTTCTCGCTATTCTATCGCATTGCGATGCTTTGGTTGGTAATGAAGGAGGAGCTGTAAATATGGCTAAAGCATTAGATATACCTACTTTTACAATTTTCTCCCCATGGATCATAAAAAAAGATTGGAACATGTTTGAAGATGGAGAAAAACACATGTCAGTCCATTTATCAGATTTTCTCCCTGAGTTATTTTTGGATAAAACATCCAAAGAACTTAAAAATAAATCTATAGAATTATACCCCTATTTTAAGCCTCAATTATTCATTGATCAGTTACGTGCTTTTTTAAATAAAAACCTGTAATTTGTATCTTTTAAAAATAATTTATCATAGAAACATATACTTCACATAGACAAAAAGTTACAGCTATAATACCTTGTTACAACGAAGAACATAATATTAGAGGTGTATTAGAATCCGTATCATTTGCTGATGAAATTATGGTAGTAGATTCTTATAGCACAGATAAAACTGTAGAAATAGCAAAAGAGTATACTGATTTTATAATAAAACGAGTTTTTGACTACCCTTCATATCAAAAAAACTGGGCTATTCCACAAGCAAATAATGAATGGATATTATTAGTTGATGCTGACGAAAGGGTTACTCCAGAGCTTAAAGAAGAGGTATTAGAAATCCTCAAAAACCCTAGTAAAGATAATTTTGTTGCTTACTGGATCAAGCGCATGAATCATTTTATGGGAGAACGTATTCACTATAGTGGGTGGCGTAATGATAAAGTTATCCGTTTATTTCATAGAGATCTATGTAAGTACAATGACAGACACGTACACGAAGAAATCGTAACCGAAGGAAAAGTAGGTATGCTTAAAAATAAATTTTACCACAACACATATACTACCTTTGATGCTTATATCAATAAATTAAATCAATATGCAACTTGGCAAGCAGAAGATTATGATAAAAAAACAGGTGAATTAACCCCCTATCATTTTGTCATTAAACCTTTCTGGAGTTTCTTTAAACATTATATTGTACAGAGTGGCTTTAGAGATGGTACACCTGGGCTTGTTATTGGATACGTGCAGTGTTATGCTGTTTTTATGAGGTATGTAAAACTTTGGCTACTTAGAAGAAATCGAAAGTAAGGCATTAAGAATCTCTATACTTCTTTCATCACACCTCATCCTATATTTTATTATGCTTGGATTACAATAATATAAGTAATTCAAATAAATCTCTTTAGTTTAAAAATAAATCATCGATTTTTTTAGAGCAATTTTCCCAAGTATATGACAACACTGTTTCTCTTACATCAGTTTTAAGTAAAAAAGCTTTTTCTATTAGTTCTACAACTTCTTTGTAATTGGCTTCAACATCAAACAAAAATCCATTCTCACCGTGTGTTATAATATCAGGACAAAAACCTGTTCTTGATGCCACTGAAACACAATTAGACATCATAGCCTCAAGTACTGGCACTGGTCCTCCTTCTAATAATGAAGGAGAAACAAAAACATCTATCCTATTATAAAGATCTGGATAAGATTTGTAAGATACATTATTATAATATGTGAAATTAGGTAAGACAGAAAGCTCCTCAAACCTATCATAATTTTCCCAATTACGTCCAATCAAATAAAATTCTCGATGAGGCATATTTTTAACCAAACCAAAAATTAAATCGGGATTTTTCCTAGGATGAAAACTAGAACAAAACCCTACATCTCCTGCTCCTCTTTCATGCTTGTAAAAAAAGCTAGACGATGTGCCCATATGTATAACTCTAAGTATACTAGGCTTCACTCCTATACTTATCAAATATGTCTTAATTTCAGAATTGAGGCAAATAACATAATCTGCTTTATTAAGACACCACACCACATGTACTTTAGAGTATTTTTTAGACCAATTAGGATGAGTAAACATTACTACATTTTTCTTATTCAATATATTCGGAGTACTACGTATACAACGGCAAAAATAATTTTGATAAATGTAGTAATATGCATCAGCATCGGGCAAATCTCGTAATTTATTATGATAATAAGTCTCTGTATCTAATGAGGAATACCGAGACAAACGTCTTACTTTGGCCCCAAAAATCCAATCTTTATCTTTTTCTCTTGCAACGTAAACAACTTTTTTAATTGTTTTATCAGCAGATTTTTTATAAAATTTAGACCATAATACTGCAATAATATATTTCCATTTATGAAATATTAAAAAATATAATTTCTCTTTAAAATCGATTTTTTCTGGCATATTTATCTTGTTATTTTTTTTGTTTTTGCTCCCACAATATCAACAACCCCAAACAGCTTTTGTTAATCAAATAAATTATTGATAGCTAAGCATTAAAAAATTAAATAGGGCTATCTGAAATCTCGTTTTTATACTTTTTTTTCCAGAAAAAAATTCTTTTTTTAATACGGATTTTTCGATAATAACGATATTGAAAATCTTTGGTATATTGCCACATCAAGTTGAATATTTTTTGTTCATCTCCACCAGAACATTTTGCATACTCATTACTCATTATTTCTATCATTGGTCTATGAATTGTAAGTTTAGCAAAGTTTTTAATTCTAGTATCAAAATCCATAGTACCAAACTTCATTCGATTCAGATCAACTAGATAAAATACATATCCATCCTCTTTTTTTTCTATTAAAGTATTACCTGGTGAATGATCAAGAAAATTTACTCCATTTTCATGAAGTTTATATGTAAATCTAGTAAAAGCCCTAAGTATATCTTCATGATCAGGAATACTGAAATCTGTAGTTAATTCTCTATACGTCAAATCACAATCTATTAATTCACTTACATAATAACTTTTCTTAAATAAAAAAAGAGTTATCTGAAGCTCATAAGCTACAGGAAAAGGTGTATTTATATCAAATTCGAGTAGTTTATTCGCATATTCGTATGATCTTTCTGCTTTTGATTTTCTAAAAAAACGATAAACAACTTGATTAAGAATATTAGGCGTTTTAAAAGACTTTATAGTATATCTTTCTCCACCAATTGTTACTATTTTTATCACATTACGTTCAGCAGCACCTAACACCTCTTTATATTCTTCAAATTCGAAGATAGCTTTATCTACTTGATTACTTACAGGACTATACTTTGGATGTATTACAAATTTATTTTGCATTACTTAGTTATTATTTTTAAATCTTGTAACTGTAGCATATTGCGGATACCTAATATCTAATTGAGTAAAAAACAACGGAATATTATACAAACAAGGTTTTAAAGATTTACATTTATTAATTTCTTCGTTTGTCATTATCAAATATCCCGTTTCCTCATACATTCTACGGATCCTTTTTCTTGTAAAAAATCTAAGATAAATCCTGTCTATCACGCCAAAATCTTCATATAACCAATCTTTTTTTAATAAAATTCTCATAAACATACTATGTACTATGGTATCGAACTTATTACTACACCCTTTTGAAGTAAGTGTATGCTTTATCATATCCAAAACCATATATGAATCTACCAAATATTCTAAGACATTATTGAAGCATATAGTATCAAAATAATTATCAGATAATTCATTAATATAATCTTTCCACTTTCCTGAAAATATTTTATCTAATTTACCATTTACAACCTGAGTCTCTTTATCCATATACTCTACACCCCACACCTCAGCACCTGTTTGTTCTTTTAAAACCCCTACAAATGCTTCATTACCAAATCCAATATCAATAATCTTTTTAGGACTATTATGTAAATATTTGACCATTTCATGTTTTATATTATCATAATACCCCTCAGGTTTATTTTTATAGTCCATAGATTTGTATTTCTGCAAATATATTCAAATAAAAAGTACAGTAGTATATCTCATAGATTTGTATTATAAATTTTGAATGCTATCGCAATCATTTGTTTAATCTGTTTTCAACTTGTACTTTTGATTTTTAAGCATAAAGCTAATCATGAAAGATATTTCAGTAATACTTATAAACTACAACTCATCCACTTTTACCATTGATTGTATCAAATCTATTTTAGAACAGACCTCTTCTTCAATCTCTTATGAGTTTATTGTTGTTGACAATGCCTCAGAAATAGAAGATTATACTGTTTTAAAGAAATCAATAGACCAACTGAGGTTACCAAATCTAAAATTAGTAAGAAGTAAATATAATACTGGATTTGGAGGTGGAAATATGTATGGGATACAATTTGCAAATGGCAAATATTATGCCTTTGTTAATAACGACACCGTTTTACAAAATGACTGTCTTGCTATAACTTTTAATTTTCTTGAAAACACGCTAGATGCAGCCATTTGTTGTCCGCAACAATATAACGAGAAAGACGAAGTTCAAAAATCTTTTGATCACTTTTTAAGTCTAAGAAGAGAACTTTTTGGAAGAAAAATATTGGAAAAAATGAATCCTTCTAAATTTCCAAAAAGAAGAAAAACATATTCCAATCCCATAAAAGTACAGAGTGTACCTGGCTCATTTTTAGTGGTAGAAGCAGATGCTTTTAATAAAGTGGGGGGATTTGACACTAATATTTTTCTGTATTATGAAGAGACAGATCTTTGTTATAGAATTGCTAAAAACATAAAAAATGGTGATTGTTTTCTTGTACCAGAAGGAAGATACACTCATTTCAAAGGACAAAGTACTGGAAAAAATATAGCCATCAAAAAAGAGCTCAAGATATCCTTACTATATGTATTACGAAAGAATTCAGGGTATTTAGCCTATGAAATCTTAAGATGGTGGTTAACCACTAAATTCTTTTTTAAATGCATTTTTAAACCTAAAAACTTTCAACTTTTCATCTTATTCTTAAAAGGAGCTCCGTTAAGTTTATCATTAAAACAAAAACAAACCATTGCAGAACAATAATATACATATCCTACATTTATCAGCCGTTACGAATTGGGGTGGTGGTGAAAACCACATCGAAAATCTATGTAGCGAACTTTCTATCACTAATCCCGAAGTCAAGAATACAATTTTTTGTGTAAACAATTCTCCTTTTCATGAAAGGTTAAAGAATACAGGTATACAATTTACCACCGCAACTTTAGGTATAAAAATAGATCCAAGGTATATTTTCGAACTTGGGCGTTTTTGTAAAAAAGAAACCATAAACCTGATTCACATACATGATCCAAGTGCAATTCAGTTGGCCATAATTGCAGATAAGCTATATAACTTACCTCCATTTATTTTTAGCAAAAAAACATCATTTCCTATAAAGCAACGCAAAAAGACTTTATACAAATACAATTATTCTAAGATTAAGAAAATTCTTTGCGTATCTGAAGAAACTAAAAAAGTGGCTGAAAAAGGAATCTACGATCATGATAAACTTATCACAATCTATCATGGTACAAATTTAAAAACAAAAAGTTCAGAAACATCTTTCCAACTGCGAGATAAATACAATATTCCGAAGAGTAAAAAAATCATAGGGAATATTGCTAATCATATCAGAGCAAAACATCTTGACACTTGGGTTGATATTGCAGATAATCTTATCAATAAAGAAAAAAGAAATGACTTTTTCTTTGTACAAATTGGTACGTTTACTGAAAGAACAGAAGCTCTATTAAACCGTATAAAAGAATTAAAATTAGAAAACTATATGTTGTTTTTGGGGTATACCATCAACGCTTCAAACTTTATTCCGCAATTTGATATTTCTCTAATCACTTCACAGAGTGAAGGAATACCTCAATTTATCTATGAATCCATGTATCATAAAGTCCCCGTAATCACTACAAATGTTGGAGGTATCCCTGAGATTATAGAACATAACAATAATGGATTACTTTCTGATATGCATGACCATAAAACTCTAGCAAACCATGTAGTAAATCTTTCTAAAAACCCACAACTACAAATGGATTTTATTGAGAAAGGATACAAAAAACTTATAGAAAATTTTACTACCAACAATATGGCACAACAAACTCTGGTAGTTTATAAAAAAACCGTAAATAATGCCTGATCAACAAATAGAATTAGAAAAAACAATTACCATCCTCAAAAAGGGTGGAATTATCCTCTACCCTACAGATACTGTCTGGGGTATTGGATGTGATGCTACCAATGCAGAAGCAATCGATAAGATATATGCATTAAAACAACGAGAAGAAAGCAAGTCAATGATCTGTTTAGTAAATGACTTCAAAATGCTACAACAATATGTAGAAGAAGTTCCTGAGGTAGCTTATGATGTATTAAAGTACGCTACAAAACCTACCACTATCGTTTACGATAGACCTTTGCGAGTCGCAGAAAATATTATTGCTACAGACAATACACTAGGAATACGAGTGGTAAGAGATCCTTTTTGTGGAAAATTAATCCGAAAATTTAAAAGGCCAATTGTTTCTACTTCTGCCAATATAAGTGGAGTACCTGCTCCAAAAAACTTTAAAGAAATATCTTCTGCAATTTTGGAAGGCGTGGACTATGTTGTAAATTTGCCCTTACAAAATAAAGGAGCAAAACCCTCTTCTGTTATTAAGATCGGAGGCGATAGCACCGTAAAAATTATTAGGAAGTAATTGATTCATGTCGGAAGTCAAAAATTATAAAGAAGCCTTACAACACCCCATTTTTAACACCATCATTCAAGCGTCTGAAAATTTACAATTGGATAGTTATGTCATTGGTGGTTTTGTAAGAGATCATATATTACAAAGAGGAACAGCCAAAGATATTGATATTGTAACTGTAGGAAGCGGAATAGCATTAGCTAAAGAAGTTTCAAAACTATTACCGCATCGTCCCAAAGTACAGATTTTTAAAACTTACGGGACTGCCATGCTAAAAGCTGACGATATAGAAATCGAATTCGTCGGTGCAAGAAAAGAATCTTATTCTGAAGATAGTCGTAACCCTATTGTAGAAAACGGAACCCTGACAGACGATCAAAATAGACGTGATTTTACAATCAATGCATTAGCTTTACACTTATCTACTAAAAACAAAGGAGATATATTAGACCCTTTTAATGGGCTAGAAGACTTACAATCAAAAATAATTCGCACTCCTCTAAATCCAGATATCACCTATTCTGATGACCCCTTGAGAATGATGCGGGCTATTCGTTTTGCGACACAACTTAATTTCAAAATAGAGTCAACTTCATTAAAAGCAATAATAGACAATAAAGATCGCATTAAGATAATTACCAAAGAGCGTATTGTAGATGAATTACATAAAATATTGTTGAGTAAAAAACCTTCAATTGGTTTTAAACTACTTGAACAAACAGGCTTATTAGCCTATATTCTTCCAGAAATTACAGCTCTAAAAGGTATTGATGAAGTTGAAGGACAAAAACACAAAGACAATTTCTATCACTCTCTAGAGGTTGTAGATAATATTGCTAATAATACTGATAACCTTTGGTTACGCTGGGCAGCATTATTACATGATATAGGCAAAGCTCCTACAAAGAGATTTAGTAAAAAAGTAGGATGGACTTTTCATGGACATGAATTTGTAGGTTCAAAAATGGTATTCAAACTTTTTAAAAGGTTAAAAATGCCATTAAATGACAAAATGAAATTTGTTCAGAAAATGGTATTGATGAGTTCTAGACCTATCGTCATTGCATCAGAGGTTACCGATTCTGCCGTAAGAAGACTTGTATTTGATGCTGGAGATTATATAGAACAATTAATGACTCTTTGTGAAGCAGATATCACTACAAAAAACCCAAAACGTTTTAAGAAATATCATAATAATTTTAAGATTGTAAGACAGAAAATGATCGAGGTAGAAGAACGTGATCATATTCGTAATTTTCAACCTCCTGTTACTGGAGAAGAGATTATGACCACTTTTAATATCAGGCCTTCTCGTGAGATCGGAATCATCAAAGAGGCAATCAAAGAAGCCATTCTAGAAGGAGAAATACCTAATGAGCATGAAGCCGCTTATGAATATATGATAAGAAAAGGAGAGGAACTGGGGTTAAAAAATAACTAAATACCTTTTTAAGGTGTAAAAAAATGAAAAAAGACAATAAAAGAGTAATATACTGGCTACTTACAGGATGTGTATTAATTTTTGTTATGGTTGTTGTTGGTGGAATAACGAGACTTACCCATTCGGGATTATCAATTTCTAACTACAAATTGATTTCAGGAACAATCCCTCCTATGAATGATAACGAATGGAATGCTGCTTTTGATCTATATAAGCAATATCCTGAATATCAAAAAATCAATCACCAATTCACCCTCCAAGATTTCAAAAACATCTACTTTTGGGAATGGTTTCATAGAGTTATAGGAAGATTTATTGGCGTCGTATTCATAATTCCCTTTATTTACTTTTTAATCAGAAAACAATTAACCAAACCCACTATCAAAAAATCAATACTATTGATGCTCATGGGAGGTTTTCAAGGGTTTCTGGGATGGTTTATGGTAAAAAGTGGGTTGATTGATAGACCAGATGTAAGTCATTATCGCCTTGCAATGCACCTTACTGCTGCATTTATAACTTTTGCATATACATTATGGGTTGCTCTAGATCTTATCTATCCAACAAGAAAAACAGTAAATATCAAATTTAGAAACCTCATTAGATGGGGACTTGGTTTTCTTTTACTACAAATTATCTATGGTGCTTTTGTAGCAGGGCTCGATGCAGGTCTTTTACATAATCACTGGCCATTAATGAATGATCAAACAGTAATTCATGAATCTGTATATATCGAGCAATCCCCTTTTATAAAAAACTTTATCGAGGGAAAAAGCGGCGTTCAGTTCATACACCGCTATCTAGCATATCTTGTTGTTGGTTTCATTATTTTTATTTGGTATCGAAGTAAAAAGATGGAAAAAAACTACATTCAGTCTAATGCTCTCAATACGCTATTATTCATCGTATGTCTTCAATTCCTACTAGGTATTTTCACCTTGATTTATAGAGTACCTATCACACTAGGAGTTCTGCATCAAGTTGTAGCTTTTTTCTTATTAGGGGCAATGACTTTTTCATTACATCGTTTTAGTAAATAATAATGCTTTTGTAGTATCTTTGCATTTCTTAATTAGTAAAAAAATGATATACCGTTTCAGAATAATTCTGGATACAGAAGAAGATGTGTTTAGAGACATTGAAATAGAGCAAGATACTACCTTAGAGCAGTTTCACAATGTGATTACTCAGTCTTTTGGTTTTGACGGAACCGAAATGGCTTCTTTTTATGTGAGTGATGAGCAATGGAATCAAGGAGAAGAAATATCTCTATTTGATATGAGTGAAGGAAATCAACCTGTTCGATTAATGAATGAGACCACACTTAGTGATGTAGCTAATGAAAGTTCTCCTAGACTAATCTATGTCTATGACTTTCTTAATATGTGGACATTTCTTGTGGAACTAGCGGAAGTAGCAGAATATGAAAACGGAAGAGAATATCCAAACATAATGTATATTCATGGCCAAATACCAGATCAAGCTCCTGAAAAAGAGTTTGTAGCAGATGACGAATATAACGAGGATGATGACAATGATGATTTTATAGACTTTGATGAGTATGGAGATCTTGGTTTTGACGAAAACTGGAATTAACTCTATTTATAAAGAATACCTATAGAAATCAATAACCTAGGAGCTAGTTTACCTGATACGCTTTTTTGAAAAGGTTTTTTGATTTTGAAACAAATCTGAAAATATCAAACCCTCTGTGAGGGATCGAAAACATTAAAATTTTTAAACTAAAAGTGACTTAGTAATAACACTACTTTGTTATTTTGAAATAATAAGATTATGATCAACTTATATAGCACGCAGATTGAATCGTTATCAGTTCACCAGATAGGAAATAAGAACAAAAACGAAAACATTTTCTTATCAGAATCTCCATATACACTCAATGATGAATTAACTGCGCTACTTAAAGAATACTTCTTTAAACCTTTTAGAGAAAAAGAAGAAAATTATTTTCAGTTTGCCAATGAAGTAGATATAGAATTCAATCCATTATATAAGATTGTATCCGAGATTTTTGACCACCCTTCATCGGTACACGAAAAATCTAAGCGAATTGCCTCTTTACTTTTTGAACAATCACAACACCCTCATATCAAAAGCGGAGAAGTATATATTACCTACCTCGACAATGTAACTATTGATAATGAAAAAGTTGATGCTGTAGGTATATTTAAATCAGAATTAAAACATGATTTTCTTCAATTTGGACAAAAAGAGTCTGATATCGAATTATTGATTCAACAAGGGGTAAATCTTAACAAGCTTGATAAAGGATGTCTTATCTTTAATCATAAGAAAGAAGAAGGATATAAAATTCTATCTGTAGATTCCAACAAATATGACACCAAATACTGGTTAGAACATTTTCTTGGAGTAGAAGCTTTTGCAGATGAAAATTTTTACACTAAAAAGTACATGAAATTCTGCCAGGATTTTGCTAAAGATGTAGTACTACCCGCAGAAGATAAGAAAGAAGAAGTAATGTTTATGAATCGTGCTGTAAATCATTTTGCCAAAAATGATGAGTTTGAAGAAACCGCATTTCTAAACGATGTAATAGACAATCCAGATCTTATTCCAGAATTTAAGCATTATAAAGAAGAAAAAGCACCTAAATACCACATAGAAGACCTTACTACATTCCCTATTGCCAATAATGCAGTAACAGCTGCTCGTAAGAAAATTAAAAACGTCATCAACCTAGATACCAATGTGCAAATAAAAATGGATTTTATAAATCCTGAATCAGCAGAAAAATTTGTAGAAAAAGGCTGGGACGAAGAAAAACAAATGTATTACTACCTAGTATACTTCAATAAAGAACAAAAAACATAAAATAACCGATATTATTATCAGAAGATAAAGGCATTGAATTTTCTATCTAATTGTGTTTTTATCTTCTGTCAAAAGCATCTATTTTTTTTACAATTACTATCCTTTTTAGGATAGTTTTTTTTTTGTATTTTTATCATCATTTCCTACCCTACAATAACATCATTATTCACCTAATTTATAATTATGAAGAAAATTGTATTTCTATCAATGTCATGTGCATTGTTATCATTAACTAGTATTGCTCAAAGCACCTTTCCTGTTAACGGTAATAATACAGGAGTTGGAACAGTAAGTCCTACTGCCAGATTTGTTGTTCAATCAAATTCTGGGCAAACAGAAGATTTAGCCAAATTCAAAGTATCTGATGCTCCTAATGATTATTTTCAAATTTCCAATGCTACAGGAACTGTAAACCAATTCATACCAACACTAAAAGGGCATCATGAATCAGATAATAGACCATCAATATATGTTATGGGATCCACATCTGACAACAATGATAATGGAGGACACTCCATAGTAACATTTGATGCTCGAAGACCAGCTGGCCCCATACAAACCAGACCCTTATTTTCATGGACCAGTTACACTACAAAAATGATGACAATGACAGCCAATGGTAAGCTTGGGATAGGAACGACTACTCCTTCTTCAAAACTAGAAGTTAGAGGAGTTATTAAAACATCATACTCTAATGATAGACATGTAAGTCTTTTTAATTCTGGAGATGGCAACAGCTACATCAATATTGTTGGAGGAGCAACTAATTCTCGATTTGGCTTTCAAATTGATGGAGGAAGTAAGATGTCAATATTAAAAAATGGTAATGTAGGAATCGGAACATCAAGCCCCGACTCTAAGCTGGCCGTAAATGGTAAAATACATGCTAAAGAAGTAAAAGTCGATCTGTCCATCTGGCCTGATTACGTTTTTGAACATGAGTACAACTTACAAACCTTAGAAGAGGTTGAAAATCATATTATAGAAAAAGGACATTTACCTGATATCCCTTCTGCTGAAGAAGTAACGCAAAACGGTATTCAACTTGGAGAAATGAATGCCAAATTACTTCAAAAAATTGAAGAACTCACTATATATATGATTGAACAGAATAAGAAAACGGCAAAACTTCAAAAAGAAGTAACTTTACTTAAACAGAAAAATTTAGAATTAGAAAAGAAAATCAAATAACCTAAAATACAAACCCAGATAAAAAATCTGGGTTTTCTTTTTCACCCCCTCCCAATAAGGGGGTACCCCCTTATTGGGAGTGTTCAATAAAGCATGCCGCAAAACCCTATTAAACAATTACTTACACAGTAAGTTTTGTGGTAAAACCGTAACAATTATATAAATATCTATAAGCAAAGTAATTCTGTTTGTGTTATATTTACCTCATTGTAAAATTTAAACACACACAACTCATTAAAATCTAAAGTCATAACATGCGAAGTAATGTAAAACTCTATATCGATGGGTATAGTATTCCTGTGCTGTCGTATACAGAAGTAGTACAACAACAAACCGATTGGAATGGGAGACCATCTACTGCGCCACAAGGAGGATTCTACCAAATAATAGTACCCGATATAGGCAGATGGACCTACCTGTTTGATGAGTGGGCATTAGCCCCCAATATGAGAAAAGGATGTACAATAGAAGAAAAATCCTTTGAGGGAGATAAGATGTTTAAAACACTAGAGTTTCAAGGAGCTTTTTGTGTGGGGCTAAAAAATATAGGATATACCATAGATGGGCCTGTCTATATTCTGCTAATCTCTACCCCTGTTGTAATACGTAATGGCGAACAGGTACTCTCTAAATGGTGGAGAGAAAATGACGCTACCTCTACAAACCAACCTATAGCCCAAGAGGAGGAGGAAGAACTTATAAAAAAATGGAAAACCATCTTTAAACCCAATCGTAATGAACTAAGTAAGGGCAATTATGGTTGGGATGAGTGGAGCAAATCACTAGAACGCAACTGTACCTCAGACAAAACCAACTACCACAATGCCTATACCCGTATCGAGGTAGATGGCGAGGATTATGCTGCACCTATACTTAGTATGAGAAAAGACCAGACTATTACCCTGCAACTAGATCATACCACCCGTAGTAGAAACGAATACAGCACTGTGCAGATAGAACCTCATCCTGATTTTGATATACACCCTACCGATATTATAGATGCCAAAGAAGTAACCATACGTTGCCTCAATAATGCTACTGATCTCTCACAGATCAAGATTACCGCAGATAACAATCCCGCAGGTATGCTAGAGATATATCACCCTAAACCCAAATCTATACAACTAAGATGGGTGTTTGTAGAGATCAAAGGGGGATTAGTAAACCCTGATAAAGATGAATTAGGAAAAAAAATTACAAAACAAAAACTAGAAAGTTATCTAAAAAAAGCCTTAGCTCCTGCTTTGATAGATGTAGATATTGTTAATGAAGAAGCAGAGATACTGGATATCCATAAACTAAGAGCATTAACTGCCAAAAGTAAGCTAGATCAAAAAGGAAACTATATCAAGCAATCTCTAGCTGAGTTTGATACTACATTTCAAAAAGGCGATCGTATCAAATTTACTGAGGCTGATAAAACTACATTTCTTAGAGAGTTGCATCATCTTTATAAAGTCGATACCATAGGTACCACTAATGTTGCGAATGAGATTATTCTATTTCTTACCAACCTAAAGTGTAGAATCCCTAATGATAATGATGCTTATGATTATTCTAATGGGATCAGTTTAACAGCAAGTGGGGTCTCTGCTATGTTTATAAAAAACGAAAAGATACAATCTGCTGTAGAAATCCCTCATGAGGTCTTGCATGCTATAGGACTACCCCATACCTTTATAGAAAAAGATAAAAAGGGCAAAACAATAAATAAAGGGCAAAAACATACCTTTACAAAAAAGAGTACCAAAAATTATATGGATTATAGTAGTATCAAAAAACAAACCCATAAATGGCAGTGGGATCAATTATATAACAGTAAATACACAAAGTAATGAAAACATATTGTATTACAATTATAACCATCTGTATATGTATTACTGCCTGTGATAGTACCAAACAGTTTACTACCAATGATACATTATGTAATTATGACGACCCTATATTTACGATTACCCAAGAAGAAATGACCTTTGATATAGATAGATATAAAAAGCAATTAAAAAAAGGAGGGAATATAATTATTGAAAATAATGATAGCTATACTAATATTATATATCAATGGAAAGGAGACAGTGTTATAACAAACAAACAAACAGATAAACAGGCAAACATAGAAAAAACCATAAAATATGATACTAAAGGTCAATCTTTAGTATCATATTTTATGTATCATTCAATACTTATAAATAAAGCAACCTATTACGATAATATCGGCAACATCACTAAAGTTATTGACTATAGGCAAGCAGATAAATATCCTATTTGTTATAAAGAAGCTCTAAAGATTACAGAAGGATTAAAAAGAAAGAGAGATTCTATATTTGCTATTACCAGAGATAGCTTGGTAACTGATGTAAAAAAGACTTATGTATGGAAAGTCTTTATAGATGAGCCACAAGACCCAGAGGTTACACAACATGCCAAATCATGGTGCTATGTAATCAATGCACAAACTGGTAAAGTAATAAAAAAAGTAAAGGTTACAGCAAACCCTGGGTAAAATCAAATCCGTTTTATACAATAGAACTTCTAATAACTCAAGGTATACATTTAGTAATTTTAATCCCCCTCCAACAAACGTTTCATATTTACGTTTTCATAATTTCGCCTCACGAAATCCATTGCTGTTTTTAGTACTTCTCCCATAGATTTACTACGTCTAAATTTTAAATCCAGAGTAAAATTGTACAAATGTTCTCGTAACTCTTTTAAATTCTCTTCTGTAGAGATAACATCTTTACACATACATGTTACCAGAGTTTCATAACGAGATCTTGATGTAAGTACTCTTTTTGCCAAGATAGAACGCTCTTCTTTCTTATACTGTTCGATAGAATTAGGCTGTAATTTATTCATTACAATAGCCACCATATCATAATTTTCTTTAAAAAACTGAGGTTGATACACCTTTAATTTCCCTTCATAACACTGTTGATCAAAATCAATAGCCCTAATTTTGTATTCTACATGATCAAAATCATGAATTGGGATAATCACATAATTATAAGATCGCATATCTCCCAATAACCTCACTTGGCAACGTTCATTAAATTTCACAAATTCCTTAGCTATCTGTGATTTTGCTTGGTCACTCAAATCTGACAAAAAATCCTTGATAAACACATCGCCAGGAATTCCAGCAATGTGCTCCTCTATCAATGTATTTTTATATACCAAAAAGTTGATTCGGTTTGGAGAAAGCATATGTTCCAATTCTAAACCATAGATACGTGATGCATCTGCCTTCTTTACATAAATATAAGTATAGTTATCATTAAGAATGTTCCTTACTTTTATTCTAAAAGGCTTTGAGTTTCCAAAAGTACAATAATCAATTGCATCAATATTCAAAAACTCTATTGCATCCTCATTACCATCAGAATGAAGAATTGAATATGCTTTTTTTAAGCTTGATTCTATTTCTAATCGTTCATGTTCTTCATAATACACACGTACCCATAATGTATCTTCATCATTACTATCATACACAACTATAGACCCCGAAAATCTAAGTAAATCATCATAAAATACTGGGATTTTAATGGTACGATTACACTCTTTCAGATAAGCATCCAATTTATCATTAATAGGATACGTAGGTTTTTTTCTTGACATTAGTTTTTCTGCCATAATCTTCTATCATTTCACAAAGCAAGTTACAACCTTTTAAAACAACAAATCAAGAACCCTGAATCAAGTTTACATACTTTTTTCAAAAAAAATATTTAGAAAACCAAACACTATCAGAACTCCTGTATCATCAAAAATCAATAGATAACCTCTAGTTTTCTTGTAACAAAACCTTATACTTGTCGTCTTGTTTTATATAACCACCAAAAACAATTACAATTGGAAAATATTCTCACTATAAATAACCTCACCAAAAAATTTGGGGCACTTACCGCCGTCAAAGACCTCTCTTTTACTATAAAAAAAGGAAATGTATACGGCATTCTTGGACCTAATGGAAGTGGTAAATCTACTACCTTGGGCATTGTTCTCAATGTCGTTAATAGCACTTCTGGTAACTTTACTTGGTTTGACGGAAACACGTCTACACACCAAGCATTAAAAAAGGTAGGAGCTATTATTGAGCGTCCTAATTTTTATCCATACATGACCGCAGAACAGAACCTTAAACTGGTATGTAAAATCAAAGGTGTATCTGATCATAAAATCGATGAAAAACTTGAAACAGTAGGCTTATTAGATAGAAAAAACAGTAAATTCAAAACTTTCTCTTTAGGAATGAAGCAGCGTCTAGCCATCGCATCTGCATTGCTTAACGATCCAGAAATCCTTATTCTAGATGAACCTACCAATGGTCTAGACCCACAAGGTATACATCAGATCAGGGAAATTATTAAAAAGATTGCTGCAAAAGGCACTACCATATTATTAGCTTCTCATTTACTAGACGAAGTAGAAAAAGTATGTAGCCACGTTGTTATCATAAGAAAAGGGGTAAAATTATACTCTGGACCCGTTGATGATATGAATAAAAGTTTTGGGTTCTTTGAGTTAAAAAGTGAGCGAAAATCTGCATTACTCACATGGTTATCAAAACAAAATACCTTTAAAGATTTTAAAGAAGGGGAAGACAACAAAATCACTGCCTTTTTAGCAGAAGAATTAGATGCAGAAAGCCTTAACAGGCAACTTTTTGAAGAAGGAATTGTACTTACTCATCTTGTAAAAAGAAAAGAAAGCTTAGAGGAACAATTCTTACAATTAACCAACAATTTAAACTAAAAACCATGTTACGACTCCTTCAGATAGAATTCATAAAACTTTGGAATAATAAATCAAGTAAATTCTTAATTTTATGTTACTTTGGTTTATTAGTCTCGATTGCGCTATTTGCATCAATCAAATTTAATATTGGACCAATACGATTTCATCTTGCAGAGATGGGAATCTTTAGCTTTCCATATATCTGGCATTTTAACACCTTTATTGCCGCTCTTTTTAAACTCTTTTTGGCAATCATCATAGTATCTATGGTCGCCAATGAATACAGTAATAAAACTTTAAAACAGAACCTAATCGATGGATTGAGCAAAAAAGAATTTATATTATCAAAGTTTCTTACTGTATTAGCTTTTTCTGCTATCTCTACACTATTTATTTTTGTTGTATCCCTACTCTTAGGCTTATCATTTTCTGATTTTAATGAAGTAGGTATCATCTTTAGAGATTTAGAGTATTTGATCGCTTATTTTATAAAATTAGTTGGTTTTTTCTCCTTTTGCTTATTTGTAGGAATACTTATTAAGCGATCTGCGTTTGCTTTAGGCTTTTTATTTATGTGGTTTATTATAGCAGAAATTTTTCCATACATCTACTTAATGTCTAAGTATTCAAAGGAATTTGCAGATAAAGTATTTG
The DNA here is from genome assembly GCF_002924285.1 of Aquimarina sp. I32.4. NCBI lineage: Bacteria > Pseudomonadati > Bacteroidota > Flavobacteriia > Flavobacteriales > Flavobacteriaceae > Aquimarina > Aquimarina sp. I32.4. The sequence continues at coordinate 42,502 of NZ_PGUB01000035.1, forward strand.
CTTTTTTCCCTTTTGGATCTATGTGGAATCTAATTGCAGAACCATTCACAAGATTAAATGCCGTAAAATCTATCGCCAGTCAGGTTGGCGAAGAAGTAAATCGTGACTTTGCTGTACATTGGTATGAATTGTTAATCGTATTAGGCTGGACCTCTATTTTTATATTTCTATCGTATTATCTACTCAAAAAAAGAGACTTATAATAATATTACGTTAGCTTCTAGAAATAGAGACAGGTTGTATACTTATTTCTAGAAGCTACTATTGCTAGTTATAAATTAATCAATAATTAGTATGGATAAAATAATTATTGATCCATTTTTTTCAAGGAATAAAATGAGTTCAGTATCTTTATTCTGAAAAAGAAAGCTACATGAAGTTCGAACTTGAATCTGAATTCAAGCCTACAGGTGATCAGCCTGAAGCCATCCGACAACTCGTTAATGGTATTGAATCCAACGAGAAATACCAAACTCTTCTGGGAGTAACAGGATCAGGAAAAACATTTACTGCCGCCAATGTCATAAAAAGTGTACAACGACCTACACTTATATTAGCACATAACAAAACACTGGCAGCACAGCTCTATTCAGAGTTTAAACAGTTTTTTCCTAAAAACGCAATAGAATACTTTGTATCCTACTATGATTATTATCAACCAGAAGCTTACATTCCTACTTCAGGAACTTATATAGAAAAAGACTTATCTATCAATGATGAGATTGAAAAACTGAGACTTAGTGCTACGTCCTCTCTTCTTTCTGGCAGAAGAGATGTGCTTGTAGTAGCTTCTGTTTCTTGCTTATACGGTATAGGTAACCCCGTAGAATTTCAGAAAAATGTAATTTCTATAGAAGCAGGACAACTTGTATCCAGAACTGCATTATTGCACCGCTTGGTACAAAGTCTTTATTCAAGAACCGAAGCCGAATTCAAACATGGAAACTTTAGAATCAAAGGAGATACTGTAGATATTTTTCCTAGCTATGCTGATGACGCTTTTAGAATTCATTTTTTTGGAGATGAAATCGAAGAAATTGAAGCCTTTAATGTACAAACAAATGCTATCATCGAAAAATATGATCGACTGAATATCTACCCTGCTAATATGTTTGTTACCTCACCAGAAGTATTAAATGCTTCTATTGATCAGATCGCTCTTGATCTAGGTAAACAGATAGAATACTTTAAAGAAATTGGAAAACACCTAGAAGCTAAGCGATTGGAAGAACGCACTAATTTTGACTTAGAGATGATAAAAGAGCTTGGGTATTGCTCAGGAATCGAGAACTACTCTCGATATCTAGATGGCAGAGCTCCTGGCACAAGACCATTCTGTCTATTAGATTATTTTCCAGATGATTATTTGATGATTATTGATGAAAGTCATGTCACTGTACCCCAAACGCATGCTATGTATGGTGGTGACCGCTCTAGAAAAGAAAATCTCGTAGAATATGGTTTTAGACTTCCTGCTGCTATGGATAACAGACCTTTAAAATTTGAAGAGCTTGAAGCATTACAAAACCAAGTTATCTATATTAGTGCTACCCCCGCTGATTATGAACTACAGAAGAGTGAAGGTATCTATGTAGAACAAATTATCAGACCTACAGGATTATTAGACCCTGTTATAGAGGTTCGTCCAAGCCTTAATCAGATTGATGATTTGATTGAAGAAATGCATAAGAGAATTGATGTAGACGAACGTATTTTGGTAACAACCCTTACCAAAAGAATGGCAGAAGAGCTGGCTAAATACCTTATACGAATTGACATACGATGTAGATATATTCATAGTGATGTAGATACATTAGAACGAGTAGAAATTATGCAAGATCTACGAAAAGGTATTTTTGATGTCCTTATAGGAGTAAATCTATTACGAGAAGGACTAGATTTACCAGAGGTATCATTGGTTGCTATTCTTGATGCTGACAAAGAAGGCTTTTTAAGAAATAAAAGATCTTTGGTACAAACTGTAGGACGAGCTGCTAGAAATGTAAACGGAAAAGCGATTATGTATGCAGATAAAATTACAGATAGCATGCAAAAAACTATGGATGATACAGAATACAGACGTCAAAAACAAATGGATTATAATACCAAACATGGCATTACCCCTACTGCGATCAAAAAATCTATGGACAATGCTTTATATGGAAAAAAAATAGAACCATACACATTCGAGGCTGCTCCTACTCTAAAAGCTGCAGAAGAAGAAACTGCATATTACACCAAGGAACAACTTGAATCTCGTATTCGTAATGTACGTACCGCAATGGAAAAAGCTGCCAAAGAATTAGATTTTGTATCTGCTGCTCAATTACGAGATGAAATAAAAATGCTACAAGGCAAAATTCAAGATCAAAAAGTGTAAGTACTATTATATACTCAACAATTATCTTTCAATATTTTATATTAAAAAAATATGCCTCATTTTATCTTAGATTGCTCAGAACATATTCTTGAATTAAAACCCCCAGAGGAAATTATACAGGCAGTATATAATACAGCTAATGCTACTGGGCTTTTTGCCAAAGGAGATATTAAAATACGAATAAACCCTTATAAATATTATAGGGTGTACGACAAATTTCCCTTTTTGTTAAAATTTAGTATTTTTATTAGAAACATATTTAATGGATATAAAGACTCAAGCCTCGTTAATCTTCGACAAACATTTTGAACAATGGTTATCTGATCCTTCTCGTATGGAGAATGGATATCAATACGAATCTACGTACGCTGCAATGATGTCAAATGTTGAGCAAGAAGTTTTACAATTATCTGTTGGTCGTGTTCCCAAGAGCAAGAACTAATAAAA